>CAYXFI010000086.1:0-12241 GCA_964464205.1 uncultured Cytophagia bacterium | reverse complement strand
TACAGCGGCGGAGACAGCGAACGACGAAAACCTGGTGATCGTGCACGACGCGGGGGTGGCGAACCTGTACTTGCAGGAATTTGTGGAGCGGTATCGAGAGGCGGGTGGCCGGGACGAGCGCATCACCGCGGTCGAGCAGCGGGGATCGGGACAGGTGCCGTACCACTACCGCGTGAGGGTTTTCCCGAGTCCCACCACCGGAGCCGCGTGGTTGAGTGTGGAGCGAAAAGGGTTGGGGGTGCGAGGGGTCCTGGCCATTTTCGACGTGCGGGGGCGTCTCTTGCGAGAGTGGGAACTGAGCGGAGCAAGCGTCGAACTGGTGCGCTGGGACGGCCGCGATGGGTCGGGCCGCACCGTTCCGAGCGGCCTGTACATCGCCGTGGTGCGGACCACGGATGGGACGAAGGTGGCGAAACGTTTCGCCGTTGTGCGTTGAACTCGATCGGAGGCGGGAAGAACGATGGCCACTGGCAAGACCATGCGGGCAATTGTGAAGACGAGGGCGGGGGTTGGGGCGGAGCTGCTCGAAGTGCCGGTGCCACAGCCGGGTCCCGGTGAGATTCTGGTCAAGGTGACGGCAACGTCCATTTGTGGCAGCGATCTTCACATCTGGCAGTGGAACTCGTGGGCGCAGAAGCGGATCCATCTGCCACAGATCATGGGCCACGAGCTGGCTGGAACGGTGGTGGAGGTGGGCGATGGCGTGGAGCGGGTTCGTGTGGGAGACTTCGTTTCGGCGGAGACCCACCTGGCCTGCGGGGTTTGCTACCAGTGCCGCACCGGCCGGCCGGAGATTTGCCAGAACCTGCGCATTCTCGGTGTGGACACGACGGGGGTGTTCGCAGAATTCGCGGTCATCCCGGAAGTGAACGCCATCGTGAATGACGAGCGCATCCCGGCCGACTACGCCTCGGTGCAGGAGCCGTTGGGCAACGCCATCGATACGGTGCTGGCCGAGGACGTTTCGGGTAAATCGATCCTGATCACCGGGCTGGGGCCGGTGGGTCTGCTCGCGGTCGCGGTGGCTCGGGCTGCAGGTGCCGGGCTCATCCTGGCCAGCGAGCCCAACGAGTACCGTCGTAGCCTGGCCAGCAACCTGGGAGCGACCCGCGTGGTGAACCCCCTGGAAGAGGATGTGGTGGAAGTTGTCCGCCAGATGACCGGCGGCAATGGGGTGGAGGTGCTCGCCGAGATGTCCGGCAACCCTCAGGCTCTCCGCGATGGCCTGCGCAGCCTCACCCCCGGCGGCCGGGCTTCGATCTTGGCTCTGTACGATCAGGAGGTGAGGCTGGACCTGAACGATCTGGTCGTACTGCGAGGCATCCGGTTGTTCGGCATCACGGGGCGAAAGATGTTCACCACGTGGTACAAAGCTCAAGAGCTTCTGGCCAATGGCCGGCTGGATCTGGGGCCTGTGGTCACCCATCGGCTCCCGTTTGAGAAATACAGGGAGGCTTTTGAGCTGATGAGCAATGGGCAGTGCGGGAAGGTCGTGCTGCTCCCGGAAGCATAGCTGCGTCAGGACGGAGTCGATGGACAGTGCCTGGGAAGCACGTAGCCCGGCCTGGCTCCACTCGGGTACGGGGGGACCGTTAGTAGCCTTGTGAAAAACTGCGAAACCCGGTAAACCACGGAGTCTGAGAGGACACAGAGACGTCACAGAGCGCGTTGAACAGCAACTGTGTTGGCAACGCTTCCAAAGCCGAACGGTCCCGCTTGACCTTTTGGGCAGTGGAGGCGGGACCAACTGCTCGGTTTGTTCCGAGTGACTTGGGTCTGGCGTCGAGATCAGGTTCTGTGCGGCCAATGGGCCCTCGGAGGCGTTCGCGCTCGTCCACTGTTCTCTGTGGTATCTCGGTGCTCTCCGGGCCTCCGTGGTGAGGAGACGTTTTTTCACAGGGCTCTTGCGCGGCATCTCCGTAGGGCGGGGCGGCTGGGTCCGGGGGAAGTGGGTTTCGAGAGGGTCGAGCAGGCTCCAGACGTTGCCGGATCGGGCGCTCGAATGAACCTGTCTGCTTTGCGGAATCAGGCATGTGAGACCAGCGGCGAGGTGAGCCATGTTCAACGAGGAGTTTCGCAAAGAGTTGCGTCAGACTCTGGACGAACTGAAAGAGACTGGCCTCTACAAGGACGAACGGGTTCTCACGACCCCGCAGGGGCCGGAAATTCGCGTGAAGGGGCGCGAAGGTGTCGTGTTGAACTTTTGCGCCAACAACTACCTGGGGCTCTCGAGCCATCCGAAGGTGATCGAGGCGGCGCACCGAGCGCTGGAGGAGTGGGGGTTCGGTCTTTCGTCGGTTCGGTTCATCTGCGGTACGCAGGAGATTCACAAGATCCTCGAGCGGAAGGTGAGCGAGTTTCTGGGCATGGACGACACCATCCTGTACGCCGCTTGTTTCGACGCGAACGGCGGCGTTTTCGAGCCGTTTTTGGACAAGGATTGCGCCGTGCTGACGGACGAGCTCAACCACGCCTCGATCATCGACGGTATCCGTCTCACCAAAGCCCAGCGTTTCATCTACAAGCACTCGGACATGAACGACCTCGAAGACAAGCTGAAACAGGCCCAGGGCGCTAAGCGCCGGATGATTGCGACGGACGGCGTGTTCAGCATGGACGGAGACCTGGCGCGGGTGGACATCATCTGTGAGCTGGCGGAGAAGTACGACGCGTTGGTGATGGTGGACGACAGTCACGCCACGGGATTCGTGGGCAAGACGGGCCGCGGCACCCACGAGTACTGGGGCGTAGAGGGGCGCGTGGACATCATCACGACTACCTTCGGGAAAGCCCTGGGTGGAGCGTCCGGCGGATGCATCTCCGGTCGAGGGGAGTTGATCGAGTGGCTGCGTCAGCGTAGTAGACCGTACCTCTTCTCGAACACTCTGTCCCCCGTGGTGGTGGGTGCCACGATCGCGGTGCTGGACATGCTGTCGGAGACGACGGAACTCCGCGACAAGCTGGCCCGGAACACGGCTTACTTCCGCGAGCAGATGACGGCGGCGGGCTTCGACATCAAACCGGGCGACCATCCGATCGTGCCCATCATGCTGTACGACGAGAAACTGGCTCACGACATGGCCCGTGATTTGCTGGACGAGGGCATCTACGTGATTGGCTTCAGCTACCCGGTGGTGCCGCGCGGTCAGGCACGCATCCGGGTGCAGATCTCCGCTGCCCACGAGAAACACCACCTCGATCGGGCGATCGAGGCGTTCACCAAGGTGGGGAAGAAGCTTGGTGTGATTTCGTAGTAAGACCCTCAGCTACCGACATCTCGCATCATGGCCGCCCCGGCTCGGGGTTGGGGCGGCTTTTGCTGTAGCCGCAAACCGAAGCGAGGGGTTGCGTGATGGAGGTTTCCACTGCAGCGGTTGGGAACGCTGCCGGAAGACTCCGGGCAGTGATGGCGAAGTGGAGAGATGATACCGAGTTCCGCAGGGTCCTAGAAGCGCGAGACGAAGTTGTTGAACGCTACGGCGCGGTCTTTTCCCCCGAGAACGTGAACTCACTGAGTGAGGAGTCCTTCCGGTCGTTTCTTCTGTTCGAGAACAATCGGCACTGGACGGGCTTGCACAGACAGGCGAAACTACTCACGCAAGACATGGAAACCACAAGGAGGGCGATCGCGTTGTTGGTGGACGAATCGCTACCGCTTGCCGAGCGGTTCGACCGAGCGATAGGCATGGTCAAGGGATTCGGGCGTGCCCTTGGGACAGCCATTCTCACGGTGGTTTATCCCGAGAAGTACGGGGTCTGGAACAATACGTCGGAGGCAGCACTTATTGGACTGGGCCTCTGGCCCAAATTCGACCGCGGGATGACGACGGGTCAACGTTACGAGGCGGTCAACGGCATCCTTCTGGGCCTTGCCCAGGCTGTACCCACGAATCTGTGGACGCTGGACTGGCTTTTCTGGTATCTGGGTGAGGACGGCGATGGCGGGGATGGATCTCCAGACGGCCAAAGATTCGCTCTGGAGCGACACCTACAGGAGTTTCTGTGGGAAAACTGGGATCGAACTGAGCTTGCGAAAGAATGGGAGAAGTATGCTGAGCCAGAGGATCCCGAACGGGGATTCGAATACCCCACGGAAGTTGGCCGAATCGACATACTCGCCCGCCACAAGACGCGGCCGGAGTGGCTGGTAATCGAATTGAAGCGGGACCAGAGTACAGATCAGACGGTTGGACAGCTTCTCCGCTACATTGGATGGGTGAAAGAAAACCTGGCAGGACACGGCGAGAACGTGCGAGGCCTGATCGTAGCTCGGGACGTGGACAGTGCCCTTCGATATGCAATAGCGGCGATTGAGACGGATCTGGTTAAGGTGATGTCGTACGAGGTGGACTTCAAGCTCCGGCCGGTCTCGGTGCCGCCCAAATCAGCCGGTCGGCAGTAGCGTGTATTTTCCTGGGTCCCGGGTTTGCCCTCGGGAGGTCTGGGGCAACCCTCCTTACTTTGCTGTTCAGTGTGTGAGGTCGGATAGGTATGCGGCGTGGGAAGAAACGCAGACTGAAACTGTACGGCCTCGTGGTCTCTCCGGGGCTTGGAAGAGGGCGGGTCTGCACCCTCGGTGGGCCGCCGGTGGTGGAGCGCCGCACGATCAAAGCCAGTGAGATCCCGCAGGAGCTGAGCCGGCTGGAACGCGCGCTGGCCGCGGTGCGGAAGGAGCTACTCGGCCTGCGCGACCGGGTGCGCGACGAAGTGGGCGGGAGCGAGGCCGCCATCTTCGACGCGCACTTGCTTTTCCTCGAGGACCCCTACTTGCGGAGCAGAATCATTCAGAAGCTGGTTGAGGAGCACATCAATGTAGAGGCTGCCTTGCAGGATGTGCTACGCGACTCGGCGGGTGTGTTGGAGTCCGTGAGCGACGGCTACCTGCGCGAGAGGGCGCAGGACATCCGGGATGTGGGCGAGCGCGTTCTCGAACACCTCGCTGGCGAGGAGCGCGAACGGCTGTTTTGCGAGGTGGAAGAGATCGTGCTGGTAGGGGAAGAGCTGACGCCCACTCAGACGGCCCGCCTGGATCGACGGCGAATCCGCGGGATCGTGACGAGCCGCGGCGGCCCGACCTCCCACGCGGCCATCCTGGCGCGCTCCCTCGGCGTGCCCATGGTCACCGGCATTCGCGATGCCCTCCAACACCTGACGCCCGGCTCGCAGGCGATCGTGGACGGCTACCGGGGGCTCGTCATCGTCCACCCGCTGCCCAGGGACCTGGCGCTGTACGAGCGGCGTCAGGAAGAGATCGCTATCCAGATGGCCCAGGAAGAGCAGCTCCGCGATATCGAAGCACGCACACGCGACGGGCGCAGGATCCATCTCTACGCCAACATCGGTTCGGCCGAGGAGCTTGAGGCGGCGCTGGAGAAGGGGGCCGAAGGGATCGGCCTGTACCGTACGGAGATCCACTTCATCGATCGGGAGCAACTGCCGGATGAGGAGGAACAGTTCGGCTACTATCGCCGTGTGGTGGAGGGCGCTGCGCCGCGACCGGTTGTGATCCGCACGCTCGACCTGGGTGGGGACAAACTGGCGCGCTTCTTCCGGTTGAACCACGAAGACAATCCCTACCTGGGTCTGCGGGCGATCCGGGTTTCGCTGGCGGAACCCGAGCTCTTCCTCGCCCAGGTGCGGGCGCTGTTGCGCGCTGGGGCATATGGGAACCTGAAGATCCTGCTGCCGATGGTCTCGACGATCGAAGAGGTCGAGGAGACGCGGCGTCTGATCGAACAGGCCAAGCAAGAGCTGCGGGCGCAGGGCGTGCCGTTCCCGGAGCAAGTCCCGGTAGGTGCGATGGTGGAGGTGCCTTCGGCCGCGGTGGTGATCGACGACCTGCTGCAACTGGTTGACTTCGTCAGCGTGGGTACCAACGACCTAATCCAGTACACGCTGGCGGTGGACCGGAGCAATGTGCGGGTGAGCCAGCTCTACGAGCCGCTGAGCCCGGCAGTGCTCCGTTTGCTCGACCGCCTGCAAAACGCGGCCGCAAGGGCTGGAAAAGAGATCAGCATCTGCGGCGAAATGGCGGGCGACACACGCTACACCGCCCTCCTCGTCGGAATGGGCTACCAGCACCTGAGCATGAGCCCCTTTTTCATTCCGCAGGTCAAACGCGTGATCCTGACGCTGCATTTCGAAGACGCCCGCCGGGTGGTCCGGAGGATCCTCGAGCTCCCCAAGATCGCCCGTATCCGGAGGGAACTCTCTTCCTACGCCCGCAAGCTGGACAGGGAGGGGAAACGGCACCCGGGCGAGGCCCATTGAGACCGATCGCCCGAGCTGTGGGGTTCGGGCCCGTGAGGCGGGGCCAATTGCGAACCTGATTCCAGAAGCGCCTCTCCCTCGCCTACGAAGACTGGGAGCACACCAATTGGGTACCACATGTCCCTCAGCATCCCCAGAATGGCCCTCGTCGTTCTCATTTTCCCGTGGCTGGGTGCGCTGCTCGGCACCGCTGCACCAGCCGGGGCGGGGGCGGCTGGTGAAATGGATGGCCGGGTGGACGTTCTCCCGAGCGCTCGCCCCCGAGTCGCCCTGGTGTTGAGTGGGGGCGGCGCCAGGGGGTTCGCCCACATCGGCATTCTGCGCGCCTTCGAGGAGGCTGGCGTCCCGTTCGACCTGATCACCGGGACAAGCATGGGGGCGATCGTGGGATCACTTTTCGCCTGCGGCTATTCCCCCGAGGAAATCGAGCAACTGATCCGATCGATCGACTGGGTGCGTCTGCTGAAGCCCGAGTCCGGCCGCAGCCCGCTGGTGAGTGCGCGGTACGGGGAAGCCCGCGGCGTGCTCACATTGCGCTTTCGCCGCCTGGAGCCGAAGACCGCGCCCGGTCTACTGCCGGCACAGCGGGTGTACGAGCTGTTGCTGCGCCTCACCGGGGAAGCGGACGCGACTTTCGGTGGTCAGTTCGATTCTCTGATGGTCCCAATCCGCATCGTCACGGCCGACTTGAAACGGGGCCAGCTTGTGACCTTCGCCCGGGGCCATCTGGCGAAATGCATTCTCGCTTCGATGGCGATTCCCTTCTTCTTCCCTCCTGTGGCCTGGGGCGACTGGCTCCTCGTGGACGGAGGGCTCCTCGACAACACGCCGGTCGACGTGGCGCGCCAGTGGGGCGCAGACCTGGTGATCGCCGTCGACGTGTCCAGCATCGGCGAACGGGAAGTCCGCTTCGACGACATGATTGACGTTTTCCGCCGCACGATGGACATCTGGATGACCCGCACGAACCGGCTGTACAGCGAGAAACCGGATCTCCTGCTTCGGCCGTACCTGGAGCAGCGAAGCCCCCTCGACTACCCGGCCGCCGACACGCTGATCGCGCTCGGCTACCGGTACGGCAGGGCCGTGCTGGATTCGGTGAAGAGACTTGTGCCCTGGCGGCGGGACTGGGGGGCGCTGCGCGAGCGATTCCGCAGACGCCTGGTGCGCGCTCGTCCCGGCTGGTTCTGCGAGCCTGCGCTCGCCGGTCTGAAGCGCACCCACCCGTCCGTGCTCTGGCCGGAAATCTCGGTCCGCGAGAACGCGCCCTTTCGGGTTTCGACTGTTCTGAGGGACGTGCGCACCCTGTACAAGACCGGCCTGTTCGACCAGGTGCTGGCCGACCTCCAGAGGAGAGACGAGCGGGTGTGCGTGACGTACGAATTCCGGGAGCGGGAGCCCTTCGATCTGAGCCTGGGTGGCAGCTACGTGAACGACGAGGGCGAGGGAGGCTTTCTCCAGTTTCGGCACATGAACGTGTTCGGCTATGGGGGGAGGGGACTCCTGTCGTGGCGATTCGGTCCGCAGCGGCGATTTCTTGCGGCCGAGCTCGAGGCGCCCAGGGTGCTGGGTGTACCCCTTTCCGCCCATGCCACCGTCTTCTGGGAACGAAACAGACCCTGGTGGTATGCTGGTGGGGAGCCAGTAGCTCGACGTCAGTTCGAACTGGCAGGCGTCCAGGTGTCCTCGGGAGTGGCTTTGAGTGAGGCGACCATGCTGAGCCTTGTGGTGAGCGCGGTCAATGGCCTCCGGTTCGGTCACCGCGCCCTCGGCTTGCGGCGTGAGGGATGGCGGGAGCGGAGCATTGAGCTCGCTCTGGTGACGGACGGACTGGACGATCCGTTCGTGCCCACAAAGGGTCTGTTCCAGAAACTGGTGGTGCGTCGGGGACTGAAAAGACTCGGCGGTACGCTCTCTGGAAGCACCGTGGAGGGAGACGCGCGCTGGTACGTGCCTTGGAGAGACGTCGTGTGGGGCTTCCTCCTCCGCTTTGGATTTGTCCCGAATCGATACCCGGAGGAGCTGTGGTATCGGCTCGGCGGACCGGCGGGTTTTCAGGGGCTTCGGCGTGGCGAGCTCTGGCGTCCCTGTTTCGCTGCGGCCACGCTTGAGACGCAGTACCGCTACAGTAGTGTGCTGCGACTGACGGCTGCGCTGGGTGTGGGGTGGGCGAGCTCTCGTTTCGGCGCCCTGTTCTCCGCACAGCCCTTCGTGGGTTCCCGTGCGGGCGTCCGCCTGGTAACCCCGATCGGACCCGTCAGTCTGGATGTTGCCTACGGCGAAGGCGGCAGATGGACATACTACTTGAGCGTGGGATACGTGTTCTGAGGCGGGTCCGGGCTGGATATCGGCACGTGGGCCCATCTGTGACACCGGGGTTCTGCATCACGCGGGTTTCAGCGAGTCGGGTGGAATGGCAGCGCATTTGAAAGCTTTTGAGCTCGGTTTGCTCGCCGTGGCACTGGGTACCGACGCTTTCTCGGTGGCAGTGGGTGTCGGCGCGAGCGGGGCGAGCGGCCCGCGGGTGTTTCGGCTCTCGTGGCACTTCGGACTTTTCCAGTTCCTCATGCCGCTGGTTGGCTGGCTCCTCGGTCGTCAGCTCGTCGCGTTCATCGGCTCGGTGGGGCATCTGCTGGTGGCCGCGTTTCTCGCCTACGTCGGTGTGCGGATGGTGCTCGCTGGTTTGGCGGAGGAGGAGCAGCTAACCCGCTCTACGATGGATCGTACGCGGGGCGCCCAGCTCCTCTTCCTCTCCGTGGCCACCAGCCTCGACGCACTGGGCGTCGGCGTCGGGCTGGGCCTGCTCGAGTACGCCATTGTGTTTCCGGCCCTGGTCATCGGGCTGGTGGCGGCGCTGATGACCGTTGCCGGCATGCTCGTCGGGGACCGCCTGCGCAGGCTGATTGGCCGCAAAGCCGAGGTGGTGGGCGGACTGGTGCTGCTTGGACTGGCCCTTCGTTTCTTGCTTGGCTAACGGGTGAGGCATGAGCGCTGAAGTGTGGAAGAGAATCGAGTCGGAGGAGGTACTGGATCTCACCCGGGACCTCGTCCGAATTCCGAGCGTGACGGAACGGGAGGGATTGGAGGTTTCCGAATACGTCCGCGGCTGGTTGGAACGCTGCGGTCTGGAGGCCAAATTGGTTCCCGCGGGTGAGGAACGGGCGAGTGTGGTGGGTGAGCTCGGCCGGGGCGCCCCGGTTCTCGTCCTGAATGCCCATCTGGACACCAAGTGGGTGGAGGGAATGACCGTTGATCCTTTCGCCGCAGAGGTGAGGGACGGGCGCCTGTACGGGCGTGGTGCGTGCGACACCAAAGGAGCCGTGGCGGGCATGATGCTCGCGGCTCGTGCGCTGAAAGAAGCCGGTGGTCCCAGAAGCGGTACCCTGCGCCTGGTGTTCGAAGTGGGAGAAGAGGGGCGCCAGTGGGCGGCGGACCAGCTCTGGTCCGAGGGCTACCTACGGGCTGACTGGGCCGTCGTCGGCGAGCCTTCGGACGGGCGGGTGCAGATTGGCAATCGCGGACGGGTGGGTGGGGTCGTTCGTACGTACGGGCGGTCCACGCACACCGCCACCGCGGAGCGGGGCGTCAACGCCATCGAGAAGATGTGCGAGGTGGTGCGGTCGTTCCTGAACCTGCCCTATCGGCAGGAAGTGGACCCCGTCTGGGGGCAGCCACCGCTGAACTTCTGGAAGATCGAAAGCGAGGGCTGGGAGGCGACCGTGCCCTACCAGTGCACCGCGTATTTCGACACGCGGATTCCTCCCTCAGTGTCGCCGGACGAAGTGCTCGAGCAGATGCGCGGAGCCCTCGACAGGATGAGCCGACGGGATCCGGAGTTTCACGCCGAGTTGCCGGGGGAGGAAGTCTGGCCCAAGTTGCCGGCAGCGTCGATCTCCCCGGAGCACAAACTGGTTCGGGAGGCGCTGGCCGCACTGAGTGCCGTCTCGGGCGAGGAACCGAGGATCGGCGCGAACCCGGCGATGACCATGGCCCACGTGCTGATCACCCGCGGTGTGCCGGCGATCATCTACGGCCCCGGAGAAATCGCTCGGGCGCACACCGCCGACGAGAGCGTTGCGGTCACGGATTTGGTTCGGGCTGCACGATTCTACGCGGCGCTGGTCGCGCGTTTGCTCGGGGAGTGAGAAGGGGAGGACCTTCCGGACGGTGCGGCGGACGAGCGGAGAGTGGCCACCTGTGGGAGTGTGCACCGGGGCGTGGAGGAGGTGAGCGGAAGCCGCGACATCTGAACTCCCGTACGCGCTTGTGGGATCGCCACTGAAGCATGCGCACCAATAGTCCAGCCGGAATCGGGCCGGATCCTGCAAGGAACCTGCAACACGGGCCTAACAGCACTGGGGCGGTGAGACCACCGAGGTCTTCGCTGAGAAGGGGGAAGGCGAATGCCTGGGACGGTACGTCGCTCACGCGGAACCTGCTGGCGGATATCAGTATGCCTCAACTCTCGGGAGTACAAAAGCGTGACCATCGCCCTCGCCAGGGGGTAACCGGGCAGGGCCTGTGTACTTTGGGAGTGTGGCTTGCGACAGCGCCTGTTGTTCCCACTCTGTGGCGTCTCCGTGAACTTCGCGCCTCCGTGATTTCCGGCCCTTGATCTTTCCACGTTCGTGAAAGCATTCGGCGCATCCTCAGCGTCACGCAGAGACTGACCTGGGAGGGAAGATGAGACAGGGAACAAGGGGTCGCGCATTCGAGCTGGCGAAGGAAGGCAAACTGGGGCGAGCTCTCTTCGAGCCGGCCATCTACGAGCACAAAGCGGCGCTGATCGGCCGGTCCGTGAGCGAGACGGCGCGGTCGGCCGACCTGGTGGTGAAGGCGACCCTGCGGGAGATCGAACTGTACGGGGCGGATGCCGTCACGGTGGGCCTGGACGTCTACAACGTGGAGCCGGAGGCGCTGGGGTGCGAAGTGGTGTACGAGGTGGGGCCGGACGAGATTCCCCACATCCGTGAGCCTATCCTCCGGGAGCCGGGCGACTATCGCAAACTCTCTCTCCCGGACGCGGAGAAGGCGGGGCGAATGCCCCTTTACCTGGCGGCGGCGGAGAAGATCTCGAAGGAAGCTCCGCCGGAGCCGCTGGTCAGAGGTGCTGTGTCGGGTCCTTTCTCGCTGGCCGCGGAACTGTGCGGATTCGAGAACCTGTTGACGCGGTGTCTCGACGATCCGGCGAAAGTCCGCGATCTTTTGGTGTTCGCAATGGAAGTCTCACTGGGTTTCGCGGCTGCTTTCCTCCGACGCGGTGTGCAGCCCGTGTTCTTCGACTCGCGCTGTTCGCCCCCGCTTGTTTCCCCGCGCTTGTACGAGGAGCTGGTGCTGCCGGTGCACAGGGCCCTCGTGCGGAAATCCAGGGCGCTCGGGGCCTGGCAGGTACCATTGATCATCGGTGGTGACACGGGCCCGATCGCGCGGCTGCTGACGGACACGGGTGTGGACTACCTTCTCTGCGACGCTCCCGCGGATTTCCGCACTTTTCGTGCGCTTGCTGAAGACCGGGAGCTCTTCCTCCGCCGCAATCTGGAACCGGGCCTGATCAGTAACGGGCCTCGGGAGAGCGTTGAGGAAGAAACCCGGCGGTACCTGCGAGAGGCGGAGGGCCTGTCCCGCTTCGTGATGGGAACCGGTATCGTCCCTTACGCTACCCCGGTCGAAAATATTAGGGCGGTTCGAAAAACCGTCCTGCACCACGCTCAAAGTGGGTGAGGGCCCCGCGAGCGTTCCCGCGTGCAGTCCGAGAATCGAGCTCGAACGTGCGCGGTACGTGCAACTCTCCCCCCGGGGCTGGGCGAATGTGGAGGACTCACCGAGGGAAACGTGCGCGTGTGTGCGGCGGGAGAAGGTGCCTAGCTTTACTACGGCAGTTTGTCGAATCTGAGCCCGATGAATGGCGTAGGAATCAGGTTCGTACCTCCCGGACCAGCACACCAGAAACCGCAGGGTCGCAGGGCGCGCA
>CAYXFI010000085.1:0-12281 GCA_964464205.1 uncultured Cytophagia bacterium | reverse complement strand
CGTTGTCCCGGTGACTATTCTCAGTGCATCCAGTCTTCCAGGTCGCCGTACTCGGGCTCGTCCAGCTCTCGCTCCTCGTCCGCGTTCTCTTGGAAGAAGTCCGCGTTGCGAGGATCGTACTGGACCATTCTGCCGATGATCTCGATCAGCTCCTCTTTGTCCAGGGCCCGAAGCTCGAGCAGCGATTCGCCGACGTCGTGGAACGACTCCTGATCGAACACCCAGGAGTACAGGAGGGCGATCACGTGCTTGCACATCCCGGATCGTGCGTCGCACGTGCACGACGTCGACAGCCGGTAGTCGTCGACGGTCACTTCCACCAGATACTCGCCGTACGCCTCGCGAACTCTTCCTGAGATCTTGTTCAGAAAGACCGCCGCTTTCCGGATGAAGCCGCCCGTGTAGTATTCGAACCCTTCGCCGCCCGTCACCTCTTCGTCCAGCCTTCGGACTTCTTCCACCGAAAGCGAGAGGAGAGCTGGCGAGATTGGGAATTGCTTTCGATTCGGGTCCATCGTTGTTCTCCCGAGCCACCGCGGCACCCCGCGGGGCTCTCCTTTCTCTTCCTCGTCAGTACCGCGAAAATGTTGAGCCTGCGGGAAATCAGGGCAGTACGCTCAGGATTTCCCGCCCCGGAGTTCTAGCCTCGCCGCGACTAAGCAGGAACGCGCCTGCCCAGCGAAAGTTCTGACACAAGCAGATTGGCTCCAGCCCCCTGGGTTTTCCTCTCAACGCCGGAACTACCGTCGGCAGAAGACCGTTTGGTGCCGTTTCCGCGGCCCGTCTCCTGCCCAGCGTCCCGCGGTTGCGCGGCCCGAGTGGGGAATCCCGCGATCCCCGGCTTCTGCGTTGACCATCCAAAACTTACGAAAACGGGGCTGGGAATACAAGGTGGATGTGGGCTTACCCCGAAACCGGAGGGCGTTCTGCGGGACACCTCGGCTGTGCTGGCCTCACAACGGCACGGCGGATCCGGTTTCTCGCGCCCGGCCAAACCGCCCGCGCGGCAGTTGTGGGACGAACCGGGCCTGGCGGCGCAGCGGACCGGGGCCCCCGTACGTTCGAGTACGTGCGGGGGCGCGCTGGGTGGCAGATCTCGACCCCGGGGCGCACTCGGGATTGCGAGGTCCCCGGGGCACCGCCCGTTGCAAATCCCTTCCGGAATTTGTACCTTGCCGACGTGCCGGGCAGTCCGGCCGGTCGCGGATTGGCCACCAATGCTACCGCCCTGGTCTGTATTCGGTTTGACTGTACGGAGAGGCCAGAAACTTTCTTTCACCGCAGGGCCGCAGAGGTCGCAGGGAGCTTCGGAGAAAATTCCTCCTTGCGCGGACGAGCGCGTTCGGCCAGCAGCTTGCGGGAGAAACTTTTGGCTTTCGGACTTGATTGCTTGGACACCAGCAGTGCCCAGTGCGAGATAGCTCGCGCGGAAAGTTTGCGGAGGCCGGTAGATTTCCTTGGTCGGGGAGGTTCTTAGCCTTGCCCGGGCCTGCCGCACTCCAGAACTGCGCCTCTCCAGCCTTGTCACGGCTGGTTAGTGCATCCTGTGCACACCCGTTGTGCGCCTCTTCTACCTGGTTTGGTTCAGCCCTGCGTGCGCTGCGCCCCTGCGGTTTGTTTCGAGTCCGCCACGGCGCTGGAGCCGGAAGCCGCCTCGGCTTTCAGGCTCAGAACGAGCGATCTGACACGGTAGGACAGTACAGGTGGGAGAAGGTCAGCGCGAGCCTGGGGCTTTGGACGGAGAGTGGTCGAAGCGCCGAGAATCGGGTAGGGTGCCACTCCGGAAGAGTTGTGACCATTGCCTGTTGAGCTCAAAGGTTTGGCGGGAGGCGATCCCAAACTTTGAGTTCTCGAGCGTCGAGCCTGGCGGCGACTGCACGGCTGTCGGATCCAGTGCGATCGGCGGCGGTTCGTTCGGAGCTCGGGGTTGCCGTACGGTTCGGAGAAGGGAGCGCGGAATGCTTGCGGAGCGAGAGGTCCTGAATCCTCTGGAATTCTTCGACAGTCGTTTTGGGCTTGGGAAGGAGCGGATCCGCCGGGTGCTCAGCCGTGCCCTTCAGAACGGCGGGGATTTTGGTGAGCTCTACGCCGAGTACGTGGTGCATTCGTCCATCACTGTCGAGGACGGGACGGTGAAAGAGACGGGGGAGTCGGTCTCCATCGGAGCGGGCGTACGGGTTGTGCAGGGGACCCAGACGGGGTACGCCTACACCAATGATCTGGACAGCGCCTCGCTGCTTGACGCCGCCGCTACGGCTGCAGCGATTGTGTCGGCCTCGGCCGGGACGGTGACGGTGAGCGATCTCCGCCGAAGCGCCCCGAGACTCCAGCTGTACGAGCCCGACGACTCGTCAATTTTCGAAGACCTGGCAGAGAAGGTGAAGCTTTGCCTTCGGGCCCACGAAATGGCCTCCAGCATTGACCCGGCGATCCAGAAGATTCGCGTCGCCTTCGGAGATTCGCTGCGCGTGGTGCTGGTGGCCAATTCCCTCGGCTCGATCACCTACGACGTTCGGCCGCTGCTGCGTCTCGACGTATCGGTCGTGGCCGAACGGGACGGCCAGCGCAACCTCGGCTACCACGGCAACGGTGGGCGCGTGGGGCTCGACTATTTCCGCGATGTGGAGACCCCGGAGGACATTGCCCGCGCGGCTGCGCGCGAGGCTCTCACCCTGCTCGAGGCGGCGGAGCCACCCGCGGGAGAAATGCCGGTGGTACTGGCACCGGGCGACAGCGGCACGATGATTCACGAAGCCGTGGGTCACCTGCTGGAGGCGGATGCCAACCGCAAGAAGCAATCGATCTTCTGGGACAAGATGGGCCAGCAGGTGGCCAACGAGAACGTCACCATTTACGACGACCCGACGATCCCTCACCTGCGTGGTTCCTACCAGATCGACGACGAAGGGACGGAGCCTCGCAAGACGCTGCTGATCGAGAAGGGACGGTTGCGAGGCTACCTCACCGACCTGCTTTCGGCGCGAGTTCTCGGAATTGAGCCGACGGGTCACGGGCGGCGGCAAAGCTACGCGCACGTACCCATCCCCCGAATGTCGAACACTTACCTGGACGCCGGTCAGTACGATCCGGAGGAGATCATCGCCTCGGTGAAGCGCGGACTGTACGCGGTCAGCTACCAGGGGGGTCAGGTGGAGGACACGGGCAAGTTCACCTTCTCTCTGCGCCTGGCGTACCTGATCGAGGACGGCAAGATCACCCGTCCGGTGCGGCAGGCCACGCTCATCGGTTCCAACATCGACATTCTGCAGAACATCGAGATGGTCGGAAACGATCTGGAGTTTGGCAGACAGACGGGAACGTGCGGCAAAGAGGGGCAGTCCGTTCCCGTCAGTGACGGCACCCCTACGGTGAAGATCCGGCGCATGACGGTGGGAGGGATGGCTTGAACCAGATTGCCGAAGATCGCCTGGTCGAGCAGCTCGTGGAGATGGGGCTCCGCAACGGGGCCGACGACGTGGAAGTACAGTTCGTCGAGACCAACGAGTTCGAGGTGGAGGTTCGGCTCGGGGAGATCGAGAAGCTAATTCAGGCGGCGTCTCGCAGCGTTCGGGCGCGAGTGACGAAAGGCAGACGTGTGGCCCTCACGAGCACGTCCGATCTGCGCCTGGAAACCCTCGAGCGCCTGCTGCAGGGCGCAGTTCGGCGGGCCGAGCTGGCTCACGAGGACCCCTACGCCGGGCCGCCCGAGGACTTCGGTGAGCCGGTGGAGTGGGAGCGCTTGGAACTCTTCGATCCCGGCTTACTTGAGCTCAGCCCGGAGCGCAAGATCGCCCTCGCCAGAGAAACTGAGAAAATCGCCCTGTCGCTGGACCGCAGGGTGACCAACTCGCTCGGTGCCTGGATGAGCACGATCTCTTCCTCCGTGTGGTTTGCGAACTCCCGCGGGGTGAAGCGGCACTTCCGGGCTACGCATGTTTCCCTGGGGGTGGGCTTGCAGGCGGGCGACACGGATCATCGCGTGGAGAACTACTGGTGGAGCAGCGCCCGGCATTTGCCCGATCTGGAGAGCACCGAGCAGGTGGCGCGGGAGGCGGTCCGCAGGACGGTTCGTGAGCTCAACCCCAAGAAGCTCCGGACCGTCCGAGCCGCAGTCGTCTTCGAGCCGCGAATGACCGCGCAATTGCTGAGCTTCCTGGCCTCGTGCGTGAACGGCATGCTGGTGTACCGGAACCGCTCATTCCTGGCCGGGAAGCTGGGGGAGCGCGTGTTTGGGCCCAACATCACCGTGATCGACGACGCCCTGATCCCCCGTGGGCTCGGTTCGAAGCCCTTCGACGCCGAGGGTGTAGCGGCGCGGAAGATCAACGTGATTCGCGAGGGGGTGCTGGAAAGCTACCTTTTGAACACCTATTCGGCGAGGAGACTTGGGCTACGGACCACGGGACACGCCGACGGCCAAGGGGTGTCGCCGCACAACTTCTACCTGCCGCCCGGGGAAATGTCGCCGGAAGAGATCATCAAGACGACCGAGCGCGGACTCCTCCTGACCCGAACGATCGGGCACGGGACGAATCCAGTGACGGGCGAGATCTCGAAGGGAGCCTACGGGCTGTGGATCGAAGGCGGGGAGATTCAGTACCCGGCTAGCGAGATCACAATTGCGGGCAATCTGGTGGACTTGCTTCGGAACGTGGACGCAATTGGCAACGATCTGGACTTTCGCAGCCCCATTGGGGGCCCCACCATCCGGGTACGCGACGTGACGATCGCCGGGATTTGAATCTCGCCTGCGGCCGCACGGTGCGGCTGCGAGACTTGATATTTTGTCGGGGGAAGCGTATTTTGGCCGCGGGCTGGAAACGACGCTACGGATCCTGCGCAAGGAGGGAACTGAGATGTTTTGGGCCAACGTGTTCGTCTGGGACGGAAGCGGCGGCGACCCCGAGACTAGAATCGAACGGGTGTACAGACCTGTGGTGAATCTGCTGCACGCATCCCGGATGCGACAGGCGACTCTTGCTGTTGCTCCCGATGTGCTCAAAGAACTCGCGGAGCGCAAAGTCGATGATGTGCTCGCGATGTACAAAGATCTCAGCGTTCTGCACCAGGTAGAAACCGCGCTGCTGCAGAAGCCGGATGTCCCCGCTGAGTCGCTCGCTGAGGACCTGAACCAACAGCGCACCACGGTCCGTGAGCTACTGGGCGAGGACATGATCGTCCGCGGGGTTTTCGCCTTTTCCGAGAAGGATCCCTTCGCTCTTGTCGAGACCTACCGTTCCGCGGGCGTGCGCTGGGTTCTGCTGGATTCGCGGGACGTCCTGGGGCCCTACGTGGATTTGCTGGACGACGCGATCTACGAGCTCGTCGTGCCGGGGTCCGTGTACGCATTCTTCCCCGATGCCCGGGCGACGCGGTTGCTGCGCGAAGCGAAGGATCCCACGGCGCGGCAATTCAAGGAGCACTTCCCGGCCAAGCTGGATCGCAAATGCTACATGATCACCGTGCTGGGCGAGGCCGACCTGCTCGGGGCCGACGGCCACGTGTGGGAGCTTCTCGAGGATCTGTACGAGGATCACACCGTGCGCAGCGTGCGGGTGAGCACGCTGGAGGAGCTTTTCCAGAAGCGGCGTCGGATTGAGCCGGAACTGTTGCCGCGCCTGTAGGCTGCGCGAATGGGGGTGCTTTCCACCGTTTTGGCGCACCGCCCGGAAGTGCGGCCCAGGGGGCGATCGGGATTCGGATCTCCTTCGAAACGCGGCGGTGTTGAGCGGGGCCGGGGATTGTACGTGTGAGGGCTGGACGCGGCCTCGGAATGCCCGCCTGCGGACCGCAGGGATGCGGCACGGGTAATCCTACCACTCGGGACCTGCGCCTGTGGGTTCCCCCGGAAACGATCGGCCCTGTCGCGGTAGGAATTCCAACACGGTACAGCGGTTGATAGTCCCGACGGCCAGCCAGGGTTCGGAGGAAACGGACGCGTCGACCCTTTTCCCAAACCCTTCGCTCGTTTGCTTCTGCCGGGGTCGGATCTCTCTCCCAAGCTGGACCGGCGATTCGCGACGTTTGCCCGTCTTTGTGCGGAAAAGGTTTGCAATCGTCTCGTTTTTTGTCTACCTTGCCTCGTCAAAAAGATTTCCGCTTGTACGAGAGTCACGTGGGAAGAACTCCGCTGAGCCGACGACACCCCACCACTTTCTCCCCTGAGCTTTCCCCTCTGCGTCTGGACTAGGGACGCGCGGCCTGCGTGGACCGTAACGGTCCGTGCCGGGGTTTCGCTCCCGGCGGGGATTCTCGTCTTGTCGGAAGAGTTTCACAACCATCCGTAGGAGTGAAAGGATGCAGGCAAAAGATGGTGACACGGTGCGTGTGCACTACACGGGCAAACTGCACGACGGGACGGTCTTCGATTCCTCGCTGGATCGGGAGCCCATCGAATTCGTGATCGGCAGCGGCGAGATCATTCCGGCCTTCGAGCAGGCCGTGGTGGGGATGGAGCAGGGTGAGAAAAAGACGATCCAGGTTCCTTCGGACGAGGCTTACGGCCCTCGCCGGGACGACCTGATGCTGCGCGTGGGGCACGAACAGTTCCCGCCGGATCTCAAGCCGCACATCGGTCAGCAACTGGAAATGGTGCAGGCCAACGGACAATCTCTGATCGTGACCGTGGCCGAGATCGACGAGGAAGGGGTGACTCTCGACGCCAACCATCCCCTGGCTGGCAAAGACCTCATTTTCGAGATCGAACTGGTGGAAGTGGTGCGGGCTCCGGCACAGGCCTGAGCAAGTGCGCGTCGGGCGCGATGAGCTGATCCTCGCGCCCGCGCAGTCACCGGGGACGTTGAGGCCATTTTGTGCACATCCGGGCTAACCCGGATGGCTCCGGCAACCGGCGAGAGTGGCGGAGACGACGGCGGCGCAACGGAGGCCAGAGGCGGGCGTACGCGGGCCTCGGCCCAGGTGGACTCAGACGGAGGGGTGCTCGCGTCCTCGGAGCGTTGCTCCTCAGTGCAAGGCCCTTCGACTGGCGTGGTTCTTCCCGTGGTCGGGCCGATGTCGGAGCGGAGTCTTTCGGGGATGACTCGTAGTTCCCCACCCACCCTTTTGCAACGGTTCGCACTTTCGGACGTGTAGTTCGCCAACGCGGATCCTTTCTCCCGTTCCTCCGCAGGCGATTGCCTTCCCCGGCGGCGATTGCCCCGGATGCTCAGCTCAGTCGGCGAGTTTGCCGAACTCTTCCCACAAGCGCCACAGCGAACGCGGCACGTGAAAACAGCCTTTCCATTTGCCGCCTTTCGCAGGCAGGAATACCTCCCCGCGCCGGTTCAGGTAACCCCACCATTCGCCGTAGTCCGGGTCCGGGTAACGGGACCAGGTGTACTCGTGGAGTCGCTCGTACCAGCGCCAGAATTGCTCGTCTTTCACGAGGCGGTAGGCCATCGCCGTAGCCACCAGGGCCTCTCCGTGTACCCACCACAGTTTTTGATCCCATTCCAGCTTTTCCGGGGGCTTCTCTTCTGCGTCCAGGAAATAGAACAGCCCGCTGCACTCTTGGTCCCAACCGAAGTCGAGCGTCCACAGGATGGCTTCTGCCGCCAGCTCAATGAGATCGCGTCGTCCTCGGCGTTCGCCCACGTCCATCAGGAACCACATGGCTTCGAGCGCGTGGCCCGGGATGATCAGTCGCCCTTCGAAACAGTCCGGGTGAGAGCCGTCGGGGGAAACGTGCTCGTACACCAGTCGCCGACGGTGGTCGACGAAGAGCCGCGTGATCTCCGCCACGCTCTCATCGAGGACTCGCTCGGCTTCCTCGCTGGGGAGCTGCCATTCCATTTCGAGCACAAGGTTGACCAGAATCATCGGCAGAGCCATGCTCTTGAGCGGGCGGGTTCCGGGGACCCTTTTCTCGTACTTGCCCTTTGGGTTTGTGCGGCGTCGCAGGATGTTTTGGAAGGTGCGGTACGCGATGTGCCGGGCTTCGTCATCGCCACTGGCCAGGGCGTACTGGCTGAAAGCCATTGCAGCGAAGCAGTCGGAGAAGATGTTGTACGGCTGGACCAGCGGGTTGCCACGGCGGTCCAGAGAAAAGTACCAGTTGCCGTCTTTGTCGGTGCCGTGTTTGCGCAGGAAATCGGCGCCGACGCGGGCGACCTCGAGCCACTCGGGACGCCGCTCCACGCGGTTGTAGAGGGCGGAGAACGTCCAGACTTCTCGAGCCTGCAGCCAAATGAATTTGTCGGTGTCGTAGACCCCACCGGCCCGATCCAGGCAGGTGAAGTACCCGCCGTACTCCCGGTCCACTGAGTACTTTTGCCAAAAGGGAATCACGTCCTCCAACAGTGCCGCGCGGTACTGTTCCGCCAGTTGCGCGAAGTCTCGCTGCATGGTAGCCACCTCCTGCATGACCTCTCCAAACAAGCTCGAACGTCGGTGCCGAAATGTAACAATTTCTGGTGGGATTTCGGCGCGAGAAGTGTAGATTTTCAGAGACCCTACCGGAAAGCACTCAGTGGAAGAGTTGTTGGGACAACAACTGCGGGCAGTGGGCAGTAGGCTACCGCCGGCGTCCGGGAGATTCTTGCCCTGGATTCGTGTGACGTGGGGATCCGCCGGAGCGATCGAATGACATCGAAAGAGAGAGTGCTTGCGACGCTTGAGGGGCGGGAGCCGGATCGTGTGCCGATAGGAGAGTTCGCTATCGACTTCGACACCGTGGAGAAGATTCTCGGGCACGAGACGTACCTCCGTGCGAAGGCCAAGTCCCAGATCGCTTTCTGGGAAGGGCGGCACGACGAGGTGGCGCAGAGCTACCTGGAAGACCACATCGCCCTGCACGAGAAGCTGGACCTCGACATCGTGACTTTCCCGATGGCGACCTGGGAGATCCCGCCGGAGACGGACGATCCCCCGCCGCGGCGGGTCGATGAGAATACGTGGGAGGACCGATACGGTCGCGTGTACAAGTTCTCGGAAGTCACCCACGACATCACCTGCGTCTACGATCCAGTGGAGGAGTCGCGTGTCTACACGGTGGAGGATTTCCAGAGACCACCCGAATTGCCGCGGCGCGATCCCCGGTCCTGGCAGATTCTGGATGCGGTGATTCAGCGTTTCAAGGATAGCAAGTTCATCTGCGGACCATCCGGTGGAGAAGTGGGCATCGTGCTTCTCGGGGGGATGGAGCGCGGGTTGATGAGACTGATCGAGCAACCGGAGGTGGTGAAGGCGGCCACCGACTACCTTCTCAGGCAGCAGAACTTGGCGGACGAGGTATTCATCCACCCGGACGCGGATGCGGTGCTGTGGGGGATTGATTTTGGGCACAAGACCGGTCCTTTCATCAGTCCACAAATGTTCCGCGAGTTCTTTCTCGAGGCAAACAGAGGGCGGGTGCGCAACATCCACGAGCGCTTCGGCAAGAAAGTGATGAAACACTGCTGCGGCAGGGTGGACGCGCTGCTGGAGATGTTCCTCCTGATCGGGTACGATGCCTACCAGTCCATTCAGCCCACGGCCGGGATGGACATTTGCAAACTGAAGGAGAGCATCGGCGATCGGATTACCCTGTGGGGTGGTGTGGCCGTGGAGCACCTGATGAATGGCGCGCCGGAGGACGTCCGCGGGGATGTGCGGCGCGCCATCGCCTGCGCGAAACGGGGCGGGAGGTTCATTCTGGGCTCCAGCCACTCGATTGCAGTGGGTACTCGCTACGAGAACTACATGGCCATGCTCGACGAGTATCACAAGCTGTGCTGGTACTGACGAACCGGCGCTGGACATGCTTGCCTAGCTCTCGGAATTGGCCTATCTTGCTTACGGACGGATCTGGACGAAGGTAGACGTGAATGAATCGTAACCGGAAAGGAGGAACGCATGAAGCGCAGGCTGTGCTGGCTGGCCGTGGTGGCCTGGGTCGTCCCGTCACTCTTGGAAGCCCGGACTGGCCCAGAGTTCTCCCAATTCTTCCTGCCGAAGACGCTGAGGGTCGACTACTACCACACCGGGTGCAGGGGTCAGGAAATCATTTCCATTGACCAGCTCGTAGAACAGCCGGTGTGGGCGGGGAGTCGTACCAATCTGCTCGATACCCTCAATCTGGGGAAATACCTGGTCAAAGTGTTTGATTTGCAGACGAATCAGCTGATCTACTCACGAGGGTTTTGCAGCATCTTCGGGGAATGGGAGACTACCGAGGAGGCGCGTGGAGGAGTGTGCCGCACCTTCCACGAGTCCGCCCTCATCCCGTACCCGAAACGGCCCATTCAGTTTGTGATCGCCAAGCGGGCGGAGGGCCGGTATGGCCACAATCAGTTCGTCGACCTCTTCAGCACGGTCATCGATCCGGAGGGTGTTTCGATCCGAACGGATCTGCCGCGCTTTCCCTTTAACGTGCGTCGGGTGCGGTACAACGGCGACCCCACCAGGAAAGTGGACCTCCTGATCCTGGGCGACGGGTACACGGCGGCGGAATTGCCCAAGTTCCGGAAGGACGTTTCACGATTTCTCAAGGACCTCTTCGGTACCGAACCTTTCCGAAAACACGCCGACGACTTCAATATTTGGACCATCGAGGTGGTGTCGGAGGATAGTGGCATTGACGAGCCGCGCAAGAATCTGTGGCGGCGCAACGCTCTCGGCTGTTCCTACAACACCTTCGGCACCCCACGGTACGTGCTCACCTTCGAAAACCGCCGACTGAGGGACATTGCGGCTTTGGCTCCGTACGATCAGCTATACATCCTGGTGAATTCCGAGCGCTACGGAGGCGGCGGCATTTTCAACCTGTACGCCGTGTGCTACTCGGGCTCGGAGAAGCCCGGCCAGGAATGGTGGGCGGATTACGTGTTTGTGCACGAGTTCGGACATTCCTTCGCTGGCCTCGCGGATGAGTACTACAGCTCGAATGTCTCCTACGTGGATTTCTACGCGAAGGGTACGGAACCGTGGGAGCCGAACATCACAGCTCTCCTCGATCCGTCGCGGCTCAAGTGGAAAGACCTCGTCGACGAGGGCGTGCCGCTCCCGACGCCGTGGGAGAAGGCGAGGTACGATAGCCTGGCGCAGCGGCGACTTGAGCTACGCCGACAGGGGGAGCAGAACTTGGAGGAAATCCGGCGACTGGAGAAAGAGATGAGCCAACTTCTGCGCTCGCAGACGTACTGGGGGAAGGTTGGAGCATTCGAAGGAGCCGGGTACGCTTCGAAGGGACTCTACCGGCCGTATCTCGACTGTCGGATGTTCTCGAAGGCGCTGGTGGATTTCTGTCCGGTTTGTCAGCGAGCGATTGAAAGAGTCATCCGTTTCTACGCCGAGTAGGGAGTTCACCACAGGGGAGGCGATTCATGCTGAAGAGGAGCTTGGTACTGGCCTGCGCGGTCGCGTTTCTCACGGCCGCGGGGTCGCCGCAGGAGAATCGCGTTGTCGTTGGTGATTCGATCCTGACACACGTCCGTGTACTCGCCAGCGACGAGTTCATGGGGCGGGGCACAGGCACCGAGGGCTGCCGGATGGCGGAGGAGTACGTCGCGGCGCAGTTCCGGCGTTGGGGGCTCGAGCCAGCTGGTGAGAACGGCAGTTACTTCCAGCACTACACGATCCCGTTCTTCAGACTGGAGGCCGAGCCAGTACTCGAAGCCGCAGGCCGGAGGTTCGTGTACGAGGAGGATTTCCGCGTGCTTCGCTACTCCGGTTCGGCCGACATGCGGGCCGAGGTGGTGTTCGTGGGGCAGGGCGTAGTGGACAGCAGCCGCGGGAGGGACGACTACGCCGGACTGGACGTGCGGGGCAAGCTCGTGCTCGTCATGCGCGAGCCCCGAGATGGCTCGAGGATGATGCGTGGACCGAGCGATTCGGCCCGAGCGGCCATTGCGAAGAGCCGTGGCGCCGTGGGGATGCTGGTGTTCACGCCCCCTTCGGAGCGAGGGCAGAGCCGATTGCGAGGACGGCTAAGCCGACACCAGTACGATCCCCATTTTGTGGCGATGGTCGTGGATCCGAGGGTGGCGCGGTTCATCTTGAAGAAGGGTGGCCGAAACGAGAGGGAGATCTCCCGCCTCTTTCGCTCGCCGGAGACCTTCGCCACCGGCGTGGAGGTGCACGTTTCGGTGCGGGCCACCTTCGATCCCGAGCGGCCGGCGCGGAACGTGCTGGCGATGATCCCCGGCACGGACAGGGGGCTCAAGCATGAGTACGTCATGGTGGGTGCCCACCTGGACCATCTGGGCACGGATTTCCGTGGGACGATCTACAACGGTGCGGACGACAACGCCTCCGGTATATCGACCGTGCTCGAGGTGGCCCGTGTAATGGCTGAACGGAAGGTC
>CAYXFI010000084.1:0-12360 GCA_964464205.1 uncultured Cytophagia bacterium | reverse complement strand
TTCCGACCGCTGTGGGCTTCTAGCACGTCGCGGTAAGGGTGAGATCGCGAGAAATGGGGGATCGGACCGTAGCCCCACACGCACGCAGCCAGAACAGCAAGATCAAATGTACAAATCCCTCTCCCCCTGCCGAATACGCTCGAGGTACTGGCGCGTCCGGGTGCGGAGCTTTTCGGTCGGCAGAGAGGCTATGTGGGACCTGATTGCTTCCCAACCTACCCGCCGAGTCCTGTGGCTCGCGTAGTCCTCCAGGTACTCAGCGAACGTGAGGATCGCGTTGGGGGCGCAGAATTGCTGTATCAGACCGGGCTTGGCGAGGTCCATGAAGTCCGGCCCGGTGCGCCCCAGCCGGTAGCACGATGTGCAGAAGCTGGGGATGTAACCCATCCGGCAGATTTCGTAGATCACTTCATCCAGCCGGCGGTGGTCCCCCAACGAGAACTGGGATCCCTCCGGCGCCGTCTCCCGCTTTGCCCGACGGTACGCCCCGGGCGCCGTCCGGGATCCGGCGGAGATTTGCGACACACCCAAAGCGAAGAGTTCATTCCTGAGTTCGGGCCGCTCCCGGGTCGTAAGAATGATGCCAGTATATGGTACTGCCAACCGCAAAACGGCTACGAGCTTCTTGAAATCCCTGTCAGACACGGGGTGCGGCACCCGCGTTGAGAGAGGAGCATTTTGGGCTGGTTCAACTCGGGGCACCGAGATCGTGTGAGGACCTACACCGTACTCCCGTTCCAGGAATTGGGCGTGCATCAGAATAGCCAACACCTCGAAGCGGTAATCGTACAAGCCGTACAGCACGCCCACTCCGACGTCGTCGATGCCGGCCTCCTGGGCGCGATTCATCGCCGTCAGGTGCCACGCGTAGTTGCTCTTCGGGCCTGTCGGGTGGATCTTCTCGTACGTCTCCCTGTGGTAGGTCTCTTGGAAAAGCTGGTACGTGCCGATCCCAGTGGCTTTGAGGCGACGGAAATCCTCCACTGTCATCGCCGGCGCGTTCACGTTCAGACGACGAATCTCCCCCCGACCGTTCTTCGTAGCGTAGACGGTCGCAATAGCCCTTTCGAGGTATTCGATACCCGTCCGGGCGGGGTTCTCTGCGGTGACCAGGAGGAGTCGCTTGTGCCCTTCGGCTTCCAGCACCTCCACTTCTTTCGCGATCTCCTCCGGGCTCAACGTGCGGCGCCGCAACTCCCGATTGTCGCGCCGGAAAGCGCAGTAGAGGCAATTGTTGATGCAGTCATTGGAGACGTAGAGCGGGGCGAAAAACACAAGTCGCTTCCCGTAGATGGCTTCCTTCACTTCCGCAGCTTTCGCCTGGAGCTCCTGTAGGGAATCGGGATCCTCGACGTTCAAAAGGCTAGCCGTTTCCTCTAGCGAGAGTCCTTTCAACTCCGCCGCTTTGGCGAGGATCTCCCCCAGTCGCACGGAATCCGGGGGTTGGGCTCGCGCCAATACGGTGTGGATCTTCTGCTCGTCAATGATCGCCTGAGCCACCGTTTCCAATTGCGCCTCGCGCGTCACACGTCCCTCCAGTTCTCGCTGCACGGTCGCATCACGGCCCGTCAAAACAGATTGTACGTGAGTCCGATTGCGAGCTGTTGCTTCACCTGGGTTCTGTAGCTCACGTCTTTGTCGTACAACACGTTCACCGTCAGGTTCACCGCCACGTACTTGGCCACCTGTGCCGAGATGGCATTATCCCACTGGACATCAACCACATCGATGTGTTCGAACGTCGAAAAGAGCTTCAGGCGAGCATCGTACACGAGCGTATCGCCCAGCTTGAGCTTCCAGGAAGAAGTAGAGTGAATACCGGTCTCCACTTTCCTTCGCTCGACGACTGGCGTCTTTGGGTCGTCGGAATAGACCGTGTACTTGCGCGTGAACGTTTCCTTGAGGCCAATGCCCAACCGACTCCGGAAAGCACGCCCCGTAGCCAGGTTCACACCCACCGTCTGGGTGAGGTAGAGAGGGTCGCGAAAAGCCGACTTCGGCACCGGTGGTTTCTTCTTGTAGTCGTAGCCCGTGGCGAACTGCGTCCGCGCACTGGCTCCCGCGTAGGGATTCAGGTGGTGATTCAAGCGATAGCTCAGGGCCGTGTCGATGTCGATCTGATCAGTGCTGTTGCGAAGCTGTCCACTCCCCAACTTCGTTTGTCCGAAAGCGAATCGGCCGGTGAGCTGCCAGTTGACCTTCGTATCCTTGAGTTCGAAGTCCGCCCGGAGTTGAGCCACGTACGAAAGCGCGTCCTCACCACCTGCGGCCCAGTCCTTGTACTGCAACTGGGTGATATTCAAAGCCGCGACGACGGATTTCTTGAAATGACTGTTCCTGCCTCCTGCGTTCGCCGATTCACCTGCCACAACGCCGACATGCAGTGCACACGTCACCAGCACCCCCGAGACGACGCGCACCCACGTTCTCATTCTCATCTCCTCCGTTTGTTCCGTCCGAACCGTGCCCGGCTGTGTCCCACCCTCACGTTGTTGGTGACCGCAGCTCCCGCGATCGCGCGAACCTTTCGTGGCGTCCTACTGCCTGGGTGGCCCGAAAGTCGCCACCAGAGTTTCGATGAGCTCCGACATATTCAATTGAGCAGATCCTTCCACAAGCACCGTGTCCCCGTCGTGAACGACGTACGGCAAAAGTTCCTTCGCCTCGTCGAGAGATTGGAGCCACAACACGGCCTTCTGCGGCGCTGCCCCGGAGGTCACTCCCTCCGCAATGGCGCGCGCCCCGTCTCCTACGCAGACGATAACGTCGATGGGCATTTTGGACAGGTACTGACCCGCGGCGCGGTGGCGTTCGGCCGCATCGCCGCCGAGCTCGCTCATCTCCCCCAAAATCATGACCAGACGATTCGAATAGCGAGCGAAATTGACGAGTGTTGAGGAAGTCTTGATGAGCGATTGAGGGTTTGCATCATAAGTATCGTCAATCACCCTCACGGACCCAAGTTGGAGTAGACGCCCACGTCCCGCAGGCAAGGAGAAGGTGTCACCTTCCAGCGCGGACTGGATCTGTTCCGATGGCACTCGCAACCACTGAGCGGCAGCCACAGCTGCCAGCGCATTGTAGACGTCCCCCAGGCTGTAGATCCGCATGTGCAGGTCTAGATCCTCGCCCACGTTGCTGCGCACGCGGAACACGGTCCCGTCCGGACCCAGGTGACGAATCCGTTCGGCCCGCACGTCAGAGCCCCGCGATACGCCGAATTTGATGACCCTCGCCCCTGCCTCCGTGGCCAGAACATCCATCCTGGAGGTGAACTCGTTGTCTTTGTTCAAAATGGCTACGCCACCTTCCGCTGTGGCGCGAACCACTTCAGACTTCGCCTCCGCCACTTGCTCAATTCCACCAAAGCGCACCATGTGCGCCTCGCCCACGTTCGTGACGATCGACGCAGTGGGTCGTACCAGATCGGCCGCGAGCCGCACTTTTTCGCGGCTCATCGCCCGTATCTTGACCACTGCGGCCTGGTAGGGAGCCCCAAGGTATGCAAAGTAGCGGGCAATACATTCCGCGTCGCTGCACTCATACGGCGTGGCCAGCACACGGCCTTGCTTGCTCAGAATGGTCACGAGCATCTTCTTGGTGGTCGTCTTGCCGTTGCTGCCCGTGACCGCGACGACGGGACCGTCGAAAACCTGCCGGCGCCGGCGCGCTTCCTCCATCAGCTCGTCGACCGCCGGTTCCACTCCCACCATCAACATCCCTCCACCCTACGGGATCCTCAATACAGCACCACACCGTTCTTGCACGGCCCATCCCACCTCATGCGGATTTCCGCGTCGCACTGGCGACTGCTCCTATCCCGTGGCCGCGCAAGACAGTGGAACGCCATCCCGCTGAACACGACACGGAAAGCCCGCTACAGAACAAACCTGGAATTTCGCGTCCGGGTAATCGCTACGGCCCACGTCTGGCTGCGTTGCCCCCATCTGCCAAGCCCCCGCCCATCGAGCTGCTCCCAGCACGTAACTCACAGCGAATTCTTCAGCTTCAATGTACGAAATCAGGCGTACTTCTGCACGCCAAAATGCAGCCCATGTGACTCAACCCACGCAAC
The DNA here is from genome assembly GCA_964464205.1 of uncultured Cytophagia bacterium. GTDB lineage: Bacteria > Zhuqueibacterota > Zhuqueibacteria > Oleimicrobiales > Geothermoviventaceae > Zestofontihabitans. The sequence continues at coordinate 8,285 of CAYXFI010000084.1, read as the reverse complement.
CAGTCCTCGGGTTGCTCGGATTCCATCGGGGATATCCGACCACTACCCACACAATACCGACCGAAGCCACCCGCCCCCTGGTCAGACGCGTTCGCCGTGGGGCCGGTATTTGAAACCACCTGTGGGGACAAGCAATGCCAAACCGGCGATCGTGCACCAAGTTCTCGTGCCAATCGACTGGGGAGAAAGAAAGCGGCCGACCAGCGGCTGCTACCGGTCGGCCCTTCCTGGAAGGAGGGTAACCACGGGAGTCTCTTGAAACAGGGCAGTCAGGCTCGCCGCAACCAGCCTCCTCCCACAAAGACGGGGTTGGCGGGTTCTTTTGCCCGCCAACCCCATCCGCGAAGGAAGGAGGGTAACCACGGGAGTCCAGGAGGGAGGTTCGCCACGATTCGACCGTCCGCTCCGTGCTCTACAAGCCGCGTGCCAAAATCCGTGGAGTCGCACCGATTTAGGCTTCGCCTCCGTGCCTGGGAGTGGAGGGAAAGTGGCGGCTAGTTCGCAAAAACCAGAACATTTCGTAACTTCCTGTGGACTTTCTCCACAGTTGCACGCCAACACTGGATATCGTTTGAAAATTCAATGAGCTACCTGGTGTGGAGTCCCGCCACACCCGCGCGGGCGTCCTCACGAAACAACCCCTCCGCGCGCAGAGCGCCAGAACCCCACCCCTCAGCCATCCCGAACTGAAGCACACCACACGGTCTCCAACTCACGGGCTCGTCCACACGCACAGCACAAGACGCCACACGGGCAGTGGGATCGACGAAACAGTCACTCCCAGATCGTCCAGTGAACGCCGAAGACGCGGAAAGACATGACCCAACCTGCCACCAGCCCGAGGACACTGTGATTCCAACGGCCTGGCCTCATTTCTCTGTCCAATCCGGGAGGCTGGAAACGTACGCGCGTCCACCTCGTCAATTGTGGGAGACAAGCGCGGCGCCCCCGAAGCGTGTACAATCAGCCCAACGAACGATGGAAGAGACCCTCTGAAATCCCTTGCTTGCCCCCCAGGGCGTTCGTACATTGCTCGCAGCTTTCCTACCCCAAAATCCCGCCACAAAGCACAAAGGGAGCAGGGCGATGATGTTCCACCCTCCCCGCTTGCTGGCCTTTGGAATTCTCCTGGCGTTGTTCCTGGTTCCGGCATTTCTTGCTCTCGACTGGGGCGGTCCCGGCGAGCCGAGAAAAACGGACCTGGTCCGCCTACCCCAACGGTTGACGGTCTCCGGGGAACTCGCCGAGCGCGTTCGACTCACCGTGCGGCGGCTACTCTCGGACAACCCCTACTCGGATTCCCTGATACTCGAGGACGTGGCGCGGCGTCCCGACTACGACCGTCGCTTCGAAGAGTACGAGGGCGATGTTTCCGGCCGGTACCTGGGAGCCCTATCTGCGATCGGGTCGCTCCTCGGCCAGCGTTTGCCGAAGCTCGAACGAGTCGCCCAACAGATATTGCAGCACCAGTCCTCCGACGGCTTCTTCGGGATCGACCAGGAACCGCAAGGCTGGGAGGAATGGCGAAAACAACTGTGGGGGCACGGCAGGCTGCTCACGGGGCTCATCGAGTATTACCGCTACTCGGGAGATGAACGATTCCTCACGGCGGCAAAGGGCCTGGCGAGATACCTCGCCGCCGGCATCGACCGCTGGCCGCTCGACAAAACTCGTCACCGCTGGTTCACCGACTTCACCAGCTTGCTCGAGTCCTTCATGATTCTCTGGGAAGTCGATCGGAGCGAAGACTGGCTCAAAGCAGCCCGGAAGGTCGCGCCTCTGGTCCCCGAATTCGGCAGATACCACGCGCACGGCTACCTGATTTCCCGCGTCGGCGTCACGAAGCTGGCTCTCGCCACCGGGGACACGGACATCGTGGCTGCACTCGCTGAGGAAATTCGCGGGACTCTGCTGCCCAAAGTTGTCCTCCCGGACGGCGGAATGGTGGAATGGCTCCCGAGCAACAACCGCACCGAGGGGTGCGCAGTCGTGGACTGGCTCAGGCTCCTACTCGGCATGTGGGAATTGACGGGCTCCGGTCACTACATCGAGCAAGCGGAAAGAACGTGGCTGAATTCCCTGTATTTCCACCAGACCGCCAACGGTGCTTTCGGACACGCTCATGTCACCGCCGTGGGCTACGAGGCGCCCTACTCCGAAGCCTGGTGGTGTTGCCTGCCTCACGGCCTCTACGGCTACGTTGAGATCCTCCGACATGCGGTGGCAGTGCGCCGGTCAGTGCTTTACGTGAATTTCTACGTCCCCCTGCGATGGAGCGTGGACCTGAGCGGAAGGACGGTCAACGTGGAAGTAGACACCGACTACCCCCGAAGCGGCCTGGTCCTGATTCGCCTCGATTCACCTCGCAGGCTTCCCCTCACGCTAAAAGTTCGGATCCCCGCGTGGTGCGACAGCCCTCGTGTCGAAGTCAACGGAGAAGAAATCCAGGTCCTCGTCTCAGAAGGCTACGCCACCTTGACTCGCGAATGGCCCCCTGGGTCCGTCCTGCGACTGACCTTGCCCCTCCAATTGCGACGGGAAACATCCACACCACCCCCCTCCATCGCACCGAACGACTCGGGCCGGTACACGTTCTTCTACCACGGACCCCTCCTACTCGTCCAGTGGGGGCGCGAGACCGTCCCGTACCCCACGGCTCCAAGTGCCTTCGCTCCCGCTGCAGTGCCGGAGGAACCTAGCCCTTCCCCCTTCAGCATTCCATCGGCCCACTACAGGCTTCGTCCCGGAGCCGCCGCCATCGTCCTCACACCCATTAGCGAAGCGACCGCCTTCGGTCATTGGACGGCTGAACTCCAGAATTTCATCCCGACCGGAGAGAAGCCCATTCAGCGGCGTCCAGCCCGCTGGTGCTGGCCGATCGCGGACTGAACTCCCGCGACGTCCATTCTCTGCTCTCCCGCGGGGTCCCAGTCCCCATCAGCCGTGGCGAAAGCGCACTCCGAATCCGCCTTGCGGATTGCGCCAATCAATAGCCCCCTCCGTGCAGGCAACCCAGCAGGTACCGCACTCCAGGCAGTTCTCGAAGTTGACACGTATTTTGTTCGCACCTTCGTCCAATTCGTAGACCTTGGCTGGACAGATTGTCAGGCAGATCCGATCGATACCGCACGAACGGCAAATACCCTCATTCACCTGGATGTGGCTCTCACTGGCGTGATGGTACTGCACCAGGTAGAGCTTATCCTCAATTGTGCTCAGCAGCCCGGTTGTCTGCGCTTCAGCCATCGGTAGCATCCTCGTCCGTTGTTTTCACAAACAAGCTCCGGACAGTCTGCTCTACAGCAGGTATTTCTGGGCACGCCAGCCGTCAGCAAGCAACCGAAACAGGCCGACCCGCTTCCGCAGGTCGCGCATCACTTCCGTTCGCACTTCTTCCTTCGGCTTGCCGGTCACCGAGAAATACCTCGCGATCAGGTCAGCGAACACCTCCGGGTACTCGCGCAGGAGACGCGGGTTCTCGGACACGAAACGGATCGCGTTCTGGAATCGCTCGAGATCCTTGAACACGAAACTAGCGCGAAGTCGTTCCACGTACCTGTCGAGTGTTGCCCTGCTGAAATCACGCTTTTCCTTCGCTTCCACGACGGTTTCACCAGCGGCCTTGCCGCTCGCCATCGCCAGATTGGTCCCCTCGTGGAACAGCGAGGTGTTCACGAGACCCGCCGCATCGCCCACAAGGATCAGACCGTCGGTCACGAGCTGCGGTAGATTTCGAAACCCGGCCTCGGGGATCATGTGGGACATGTATTCCACCGTCTCGCCGTTTCGCAGGAGCGGCTTCACCGCGGGATGGGCCTTCAGGGCTTCGAGCAAATCGTTGGGATTCGGGCTCGGTTTCCGCTTGTGGAACTCACTGATCGACACTCCGATGCCCACGGAGACGGTCTCGCCGTTGGTGTACAGGAATCCGGATCCCACCATCCCCCCTGTGGCTGCGCCGAAATACTCGATCGCCACACCTTCCTCTCCCTCGATCTGAAAGCGGTCCTCGATGACCGAACGAGGCAAGGAAATCACTTCCTTCACCGCGGTCGCGCGGTGTTCGGGTTTCGGGTCGCGCCACAGGCCCGCTTTCTTCGCCAGCAATGAATTGGCCCCTTCGGCGCAGATCACCACATCGGCGTACAACTCGTCATACTCGCCCGGTCGTTCCCCGCGGGCCCTGATACCCACAACCTTGCCGTCTTTCCAGACGAAATCGTCCACCACCACGCCCGGGAAAATCTCGGCCCCCGCCTCTTCCGCTTTGCTGGCGAACCACCGGTCGAACTTGGCGCGGGACACGGTGAAGGTGTTGTTGTAGGGCGGTCGGTTGTAGCGCTCGGTCCGGAAATCGAACGCCAGCTCCGCTTCCTCGCTCAGGAGACTGAAGCGCCGGCGTACGATTCGGCGTTCGAGCGGGGCTTCTTCGAGAAAACTGGGCACCAGCTCCTGAAGCACGTTGGTGAACAGGATGCCCCCGTACACGTTCTTTGTGCCGGGCTCCTCACCCCTCTCGAGGACCACTACCTCCAGCCCCGCACGTGCCATCGTCAAGGCCGCCGCAACACCGGACGGACCAGCGCCGACTACGATCGCGTCGAACTTTTCCTCCTCAGCCATTCCCAGCCCTCACTCCGATGTCTCGTGTGACGTCCATCAGCATCGCACAGCGTTGACGACTTGCGCAGAGAACGAACGGCGGTAGCGCAAAGCCGAGCCATGTATCTCAATCCCAGGCTTCCTCGATCAGCGCGAGCGAGCGAACAGGAAGGATCACCGAACCACAGGTAAGACCGGTAGCGGTGTACCTGCCGGGAAACCGAGAACCAACCATTTCGCCCTGGTACGCGGCCCTACCTTCAACTGAGCCGGATGTCAGCCCCGTGTGATTCCTTGCATCCCCCGCAACTCAGACGTTCCTCGCATTTCTTCAGAGCTTCTCTCGCTACTCGCCGCGCAGCTTCTTCACTTGCTTGGTCAGCTCCGGCACGACCTCGAAAAGGTCACCGACGATCCCATAATCCGCACGGCTGAAGATCGGCGCCTGGGGATCCTTGTTGATCCCGACCACGCACTTGGCCGAGGAGATCCCGGCCCAGTGCTGCACCGATCCCGAAATGCCACAGGCGATGTACAGCCGGGGCGACACGACTTTGCCCGTCTGGCCCACCTGCTCCGACTGGGGACGCCACCCCGCATCCACCGCCGCTCGGGAAGCGCCAACCGCAGCCCCCAGGACGTCGGCGAGCTCTTCGATCACCCGAAAATTCTCCGCGCTTCCAACGCCTCGACCTCCGGACACGATCACGTCCGCTTCAGTGAGCTCCGGTCGTCCAGCCTCGGATTTCTTGAACTCGACCACCTCCGCTTCAGCTTGGCTCGCAACCCACGGAAGCGTCACCAGCTCCGCCTCACCCGACTCAGTCCTTTCCGCCGCAAACGTATTCGGTCGAGCGGTCAAAACCACCGGGACACCGTCCAATTTGACCGAGGCCACCACCTTGCCCCCGTAGAGCGGCCGCGACACGACCACAGCCCCATCGGCAAAACCGACTTGCGTCACACTCGAAGCGGCAGGGGCCCCAAGACGGGCAGCCAGACGTCCCGCTAGCTCTTGACCGTGCACGGTCCCTGGCAGCAGCAGGCACACGGGTTCGAACTTCTCCACGGCCTTCAGCAAGGATTCGAGCAAAGAGGAAATATTCTCCGAATCGGGCGCGCCCTCAAACGTGACGACTTTCTGAGCGCCGTAACTCGCCAGCTCCTTCTCCGCGTTCGGGACGGCTCGGGGTCCCACGACCGCCACAAGCTCAGTCCCTGCGGCCTCCGCGAGCTTCTTACCAGCTCCCAACAACTCGTAGCTCACTTTTCGAAATGCACCGTCAAACTGCTCCGTGACGACCAGTACTGGTCCTGCCATTTTCCCTCCTCACATCCCTGTTGCCCGATCTCGCCACTTCAAGGAAAGAGCAAACGCTGTGTCTGACGCAAGTTCCAATGGCTTACCGAAAAACGCTCAGGGTCGAAGCCCTGATGCACTCACCCGCACGGGTTCCGTCAGCCCGCGTCAGATCACCTTCAATTCGTCGCGCATGATCCGGATCAGCTCCGGCACGGCTTCGACTCCCTCGCCGAGGATCTTCGTGCCCGAGCGGGCGGGTGGGTAGGAAAGTTGCTCGATTTGGACCTTCGAGGAGAAGTCCTGCGGTTCCACGGTGGGAATGACTTTCTTCTTGGCCATCATCTTCCCTTTGAGCGAAGGGTAGCGAGGCTCGTTGAGACCCTTCTGCGCAGAGATCACGGCCGGCAACGGGCAACGCAGAGTCTCTCTCCCGCCCTCCACATCGCGTTCGGCCAGCAAACTGCCGTCCTCCACCATCAAAGAGGAAACCAGTGTGACTACGGGCACCTGCAGCAATTCCGCAAGCATAGGCGCCACCATCCCATACCCGTCGTCGATCGCCTCACGCCCAGTCAAAACCAGATCGAAACCACGCGACTTGATCTGTTCGGCGAGCAAACGCGCCGTGGTGAAGGCGTCCAGAGGTTGGTCTACAACCACGTGGAGAGCGTCGTCCGCTCCCATTGCGATTGCCGTACGCAGAACATCCACTGCTGACGCAGGGCCAACCGTCACCACCCAGACGTCTCCCCCGTGGGCTTCCCGCAGTCGCAGTGCCTCTTCCACTGCGAACTCGTCGTAGGGATTCAGAATGGTCGCCAAATCGCTGCGGTCGATGTCCTTCTTGTCCGGCGCAATTCGGATCGCTGCTTCCGTGTCTGGAACCTGCTTCACAGCCACCACCAGTTTCACCTGCCGCACCTCCACGTTTTCTTGCCCAACGCCTCCGTACCGATACGCGAACCCCGGCGAGAAGCCGGGGCTGAACACTGCGAATTTCCCACGCCGAGACCCGTCAAGAACTCCCCTGATCCGGCTCACGACTAGTCGCGCGAAACACCACGGCTAGCTTGATCGGTGCAAATGCCATCCAGCAGGATCTTCTTCACGTCCGGTGCAAAGTCCGAGAGGCGCATCTTGCTCGGTTGCAAGACGAGCCAGTTTTGGCTGATGTCGTCGAGCGCACCGAAAATCACCTGTTTGGCCACAGATGGACTGACATCCGGCCGAATTTCGCCCTTCGCTTGGCCCTCTACGACGATCTCGGCGATGATGTCCAGGTACTCTTTGAACTTGTGCTTGAGGTGATTCCGCACGAAAGTGTTGCTCTGCCGGAGCTCGATCTCAAGCACCGTGGCCAGGTCCGGCCGATTCTCCACAATCTCGAAGTGAGCGTCGATGAAACGAGCAAGTCTCTCGCGAGCGTTCCGACCCCCCACCACGTGTTGTCGCACCCACGGGATAATCCCGTCCATTTCCTCTTCGAAAATCCGGATCAAAAGATCGTCTTTGTTCTGGAAATACAGGTAGATGGTGCCATCGGCCACGCCCGCCTGCCTGGCAATCTCGGAAATCCGGGCCTTGGCGAATCCCTTTTCCGCAAAGACCCGAAGCGCCACTTCCTTGATGCGCTTGCGCTTGGCCTCGCTCTTCTTCGGCATCCGCTCCTCTCGTTTGCAAGGAACCCGCTCCCCCACCCTGAACGCGATTCAGCGAGACAGCCGCAATTTAGAAGATGCCGAAACAAAATCAAGCCATTTCTCCCCCGATTGCCACCGAAACGAAAGAGCAGTCTCACCTCTTGAGTCACCTCAAATGCGCCCTTTCGCGGCACGTCCCGCCGAGGGAGCGGATGTGGGTCGGCTCAGCGCCGCTCGGCGCCATCGTTCCTCTGCAGTAGAGTCGGTGGTTCCGCCGTGCCACTACGGGCTACCCCTGCGTGAACACGGCGCCCAGTCGGGGGCACAGGGCCCCCGGCAGACGCTCGTCACGCTCTCCGGCGCGATTTGTCCCGGACTCAGGGATCACCGCAGCAGGCGAATCCGGTAGCGAATCCGTTTGGAAAAACCTTGCTCCGGCGGGTTCAACTTGAGCACAATCGGAAGGCAGCGGACGGCGGGGTACGGCCAGCGGTACTTGCTTGCGTCCGCGCCGAGCTCAAGAGCAGCATCCCCCTCGAGAAGCTCGAAGATGAAGTCCCTCAGGTTCGAAGAAATACGAACTGCCCGATCGCCTTGCTGTTCGAACCGGACGTCCGGGTCCCACACGAAGGGTTCGACGATTCGCACCACCGGACGCCGATCGTGGAAGCGGAGTCGTACCCGACGTTCCACGAAATCCTCACCGAAAATGTGCGTCAGCTCGTAGGCTACCCCGCCCT
>CAYXFI010000083.1:0-12403 GCA_964464205.1 uncultured Cytophagia bacterium | reverse complement strand
CCCGACGGCCTGCGCACAGCCCCCGCGTTGGCCGCAAATTTCACTTGACATTGTGACAGTGAACTGTTAAATTAACGCTGTCATGAAGGAGAACCAACGCTACACCATCGAAGACCTGGTCCGGCTGACCGGGCTGACCCGGCGGACGATCCGCTTCTACATTCAGGAGGGGCTGCTGGAACCTCCTGCAGGTCGGGGACGCGGCGGTTTCTACTCCCAGCACCACCTGGACACCTTGCGCCGGATCCAGAAGCTCCGCGAGCAGGGACTAAGAATCGCCACCATCCGCCGCGTACTCCACGAAGGCGAGGAAGTCCTGGAGCAGCAACCGGACTACGGCAGAGAAGCCTGGGCCCGGATCATCCTCCGGCCCGGACTCGAGATCCACATACGGCACGACCTGGAAACCGAAGACCGGGAAGCCGTGCAAGAGCTGATTCGTTTGGCGAAACTGTTGTTCAAACCCAGGGAGGGTAGTGATGATCGAAGCAAGTGAAGTGGGGCTCCTCGCAATCGAGCAAGACACATCCTGCCCGCTGCTCGGCGTGCGTGTGGAGGGGGACATCGTCGGGCGAGTGGCGCGCGTGGAAGTGACGCAAGCCTTCCGCAACCCGCTCTCCAAGCCGCTCGAGGCTGTCTACCGCTTCCCCCTGAGCGAAGGCGCAACTCTCACCCGCTTCCGGGCCCGAATCGGTGACCGAGAACTCGAGGGCGAAGTGGAGGAGAGGGACCGGGCTTTCGAGAAGTACGACAAAGCCCTGGAACAAGGACACGGCGGTTATCTGCTGGACGAAGAAAGACCCAACATCTTCACCGTCTCCGTGGGCAACTTGCCGCCCGGACGGGAGGCCGTGCTGACCATCAGCTACGTCGAGGTGCTGGAGACGGTGGACGGCGCAGTACGATTCCGTCTCCCGACCTCCATCTCGCCCCGCTACGTCCCCGACGGGTACGACGACGGAAACGAAATCCCGGTGGACGGTCAGATTCATCCGACCTACGCGGACGACGTACCCTACGGTCTCACGTTCCGACTGCGCGTTCACGGCCGCGACTCCATTCAATCCGTGGAGTCCCCCAGCCACCCGATCCGAACCTACTTCGACCAGAACGGGCTGCTCGCGGTGGAGGCAGCTACTGAGTCCGTGCGAATGGATTCGGACTTCGTGCTGCTGGTGAACCGTACCGATCTCGACCAACCGAAGGGCTGGGTGTCGCTCCACGGCGACGAGATCTTCTTGCACGTCGATCTCCCTCATCCCGGCGGGCACGATGAGTCGCAAGATCGCGAAGAGCCGACGGAGGTGATCTTCGTCCTGGATGCCTCCGGCTCGATGCAGGGCTCGTCCTACAGACAGGCGAAGCGCGCGCTTCAGATCATGCTGAAAGCTCTTCCCGAACGGGTTCGCTTCAACGTCTTCCGCTTCGGCAGCACCTACGAATCGTTGTGGGACACCTCCCGGGCAGCGACGCCGCAGAACGTGGAGGAAGCGCTCAGCTATTTGCAGCGCTCGTCAGCCGACCTCGGGGGCACCGAAATGTTGCGCCCCCTGCAGGCGATCTACCGCGAGCGTCCCGCGGAGGGGGCCGTGCGCAACATGGTGCTGCTGACCGACGGCGAAATCGGCAACGAAGACCAAGTGATCAGTCTAGCCCGTACAGCCCCCGGCCAGATCCGGTTGTTCACGGTAGGCATCGGTTACGGTCCGAACGACTACCTGGTCCGCCAGGTGGCCAGAGCGTCGGGGGCGGAGAGCGTCATCATTCCGCCTGGCGAGCGGTTGGAGATGCCCATCCTGCGGCTGTTCAAGTACCTTTGGGGGCAACCGTACGAGCGGATTCGGCTGGATCTCCCCGAGGCCGAGCAAGTGCCACGCAACCAGCTCGCCTACCCGGGGCGCACCACCGGCATTTTCGCCCGAATTCCCGCCACTTCCGACACCGACCTCGCCACAGTGAAGGTGAAGGCACAGCGGGGCGGAAAGAAGCTGTACTGGGACGTTCCCCTGGAGCGTCTGCCTGCCGAGGTCTCCCCTCTTCCCCAGCTCTGGGCGCGGGAAACGATCCGGGAAATCGAGGAAGGGGATTCCGGTGGCTCGCGCCAGCGGGAACGTCGGGCCTCCGCCGGTAGGAGACGCGCGATCCAGATCTCCCGCAAGTACGGCGTGCTGTGCCGCGCCACCAGCTACCTGATCATCGAGAAGCGGGAGGACGAAAAACGGCTGGTGGACGCCATTGTGCTCCAGAAGGTGCCAACCCTCATCACGCGGGATTGGCACGGTTCGGCGGTGGCGGAGCTCACCTTGCCTTCGGTCGCGGCGATGAGAGTGGTTCGTCCAGCGTCCGAGCCCATGGAGGAGCTAGAAGAAGTCGCCGAGCCCGAACTCTTGCAAGCCGAGGATGGTCTCGATCTGATTTTACCCAAATCACGTCAGGCGCCCACCAGGCTCGACGAGACACTCCTCACAGCCCTCTTGGACGCGCAACAACCAGAAGGCGGGTTCGAACCAAACGAGGCGGTGCTCTCGCTGCTCGGTCTCGAGTGGGAGACGCTCAGGGAGATCGCCAAACAACTACCCGTCGACGACCTCAAGCTGGCTCTGAGGCTGGTCTTCACGGCCCTGGTTCTCACCATTCTGGAGCAGTGGTTCAGGGAGGAAAAGCAAACGTGGGAAAGCCTCGTCGCGAAGTCGTACCTGTGGCTTCGGATGAAACTGGTGGACCATCCCGCAACCGTGAACGGCAAACCCTTGGACGAATGGGCGCGGAAGTTTGTGAGCACCTTGAAGCGGCCAGGCTCGCGTCCCCGGTCCCTCCGGAACCGAGGCTAATCAAGCCAGACCGGCTTGGCAACAGGCGGGGGTTCCAACGTTGCGCCCCGGGATCGCCCGAGCCACACGTCCACGCGGCGCATCCCGGGGCGCGGGGGTGAACAGAGAAGGCGACCCATCCGCTCACCGGGTCGCCTTTTCGTTTGCGGGAATGTGTGGGAATCGAACCCACCCCCCGACGCCAGAGCGCCGGGGCAACGGATTTGAAGTCCGTGGGGCCCACCAGGTGCCCTTCCATTCCCTGCGCAAGTAACGCCGAGGAACGTCCAAAATCTATTCACTCGCGGAGCGAAAAACAAGGCGTTTCGCACCGGACGCCCCAGCAAACCGGACCGCCCCAGTACGCGGCCGGCGTAGGCTACGGCCCACAACCAGGGTCAGGACGCGCCCCGTCGAATTCTCGTACGGTGGCCCAGTCACTCCGCAAGACGCCGCACGTCGCCCACCCGCACTGTGATCCCCTGCTCGTCGAACCGCATCAGGAGACCGAGGGCGTACCGGCGGGTGGTGCCGAGGAGCTCGCGGAACTCACTCACGGTGATTTCCCCCTTTTCTCGGCACACTTCGCGCAGCATTTCTTTCGCCTTCTCAGCCACCGTGGCGGCGAGGTAGCACTCGGGATCGAGTTGCAGGACTTCCCCCTTGGCCTCCAGCGCGCTGAGTAGCTGCACCAAGCGCCCCGGTTCCACACCGACCTCCGGCGCCAGTTTCTTGACGTCCGGAGGGCTGAAGCCCGCTTTTTCCAGAGCCGAGAGGATGCGGGTCCGCAGTTCCTCTTCCTCCCGGGTGAACGTGACCTCGTGCCCGGCCAGACGGAGAATCCCGCCGCTCTGCTCGATCTTGCCCGCACGTGTGAGTCGCCCGAGAATCGCCTCGAACAGGACTGGGTCCAGGCGCCGGGCCAGCGACTCCTGCGCCTCCGAACGGTTCATCCCCTCGCGGAGCGGGTTTTGCTCGTGGTAGCGCTGCAAAAGAGCCAGTAGTCTTTCTTCCAGCTCCTCTATGACACTCGCGTGGACGAAAAGGTCGCGTCCACCGCGACGCAGTCGCATCACTCGGCCGCGCAATTCCAGATTTTCGAGGTGAGGGCGCAAATAGTCCGGGTGAATCGTGAAATAGCGCGCCAGTGACTCCACCTCCGCTGGCTGTGTTGCCGACAGTCGGATTCGAGCTTCCAGGGCGCGTTCGAGGTCGAGGTCCGCCACCTGCTGCAGGTAGTCGAGCAGCCAGGCGTCCTTTCGGCGGTGACGCGGCGGGTACACATCCAGAATCACGCCGCCGCCGATGGTTACGAGCGGAGAGTAGCTGCGAATCACAAAAGGCGCGCCCCAGTTCGCCACCACTTTCTCCTCCAGCCGAAGCTGGGCGAAGCAGTGATCGCCCGGGGCAAGGGCGTCCCGATCGGCAAGCCAAACGCGACAGAAGTACTCTCCCGTCCCCAAATGCAGGCGAACCCGGGCGAGGTGCTGAAGCGGCCGGGTGGCGCTCTTCAGCAGGGTGAGCCTCACGTCGAGCGCTTCGGTGGGCTGGTAGAAGTCCGGCTCCGTCAGCACGTCGCCGCGCTCGATCCCCTCCTTGTCGATCCCCATGAGGTTGAGGGCGGCGCGCTCGGCGATCTGGGCCCCGTCCACCGGTTTGCCGTGCCGTTGAACGGCGCGGACCCGCACCTCCACCCCTTTTGGCTGCACTTCCAGCCGGTCGCCGGTCTTCACCCTACCGCTCAGCACCGAGCCGGTGACCACCGTGCCGAAACCTTTGATCAAGAAAGCTCGGTCGATCGGCATGAAGAAGACGCCACGGTCGGCGCGCTCGGGCAGTTCTTCGATCGCCCGGTCGATCTCCTGACGCAATTGGTCGATTCCCTCGCCGGTCACCGCCGAAACACAAACCACGGGGGCGGATTCGAGAAACGTGCCGCGCACCAGTTCGGCCACGTCGTCGCGAACCAGATCCAGCCACTCCCTCTCCACCAGATCGATTTTGTTGATCACCACGATCCCCTGCCGCACGCGGAGCAGGTCCAGGATCTCCAGGTGCTCGCGAGTCTGGGGCATCACACCGTCGTCCGCCGCCACCACGAACAGCACCAGATCGATCGTGCTTACCCCGGCCACCATGTTTTTGATGAAGCGCTCGTGGCCGGGCACGTCGATGATCGCCGCCCGATCGCCCAAGTAGGCGAAACCGAGGTCAATGGTCAGGCCCCGCTCTTTTTCCTCCTTCAGCCGGTCGGGATCGGTGCCGGTCAGTGCTTTGACGATGGCGGATTTGCCGTGGTCCACGTGTCCGGCCGTGCCGATGATCGCGTGTCGTGTACGGGATGTGCCGCCTTCCGCTGCCACTCGTTCCCTCTCGCTCAATTCGTACAGATGAAAGCTGCCCCTTTTGAAGGAATGTGAACGAGTCGCTTGTCAACACGGAGCCACAGAGGCCACCGAGGACTTCACAGAGAAGTTGGAAAGCCTATCTCTCGGATGGTAATTCGTTGGCGTAAAGTTCACCGCCGCACATCGGAACTCGCCAAGTCGGAGGGACAGAAAGGCATGAGTACCGCTGCCTCCGGCAGGCCGAGGCGTGCATGGCTATCTTGGCAGCGTCCCCGGCTCTGCCCACTCTGTGCGGTCTCTGTGCCCTCCGAGCCTCCGTGTCCGTCTAAGGGCCATTCGAACGCTCCGCATCCGAGTCCGGCCTCCCGGGGGTGCCGGCCGCCACCGACGCAAGCAGGGCATCGGCGGTGACCGGAACCACACCCACCTGGCCGCACACCACGCCCGCAGCGCGATTGGCCAGAACGGCTGCCTCCTCGGGGGAGGCACCGGCAGCCAGCGCAAGCGCAGCGGTACTGATCACCGTGTCGCCGGCCCCGCTCACGTCGGCCACCTTGCGGGCATCGGTGGGGCAGTGGGCGATCCCGCCATCATCCCCGAACAGACAGAGACCGTCTTCCCCGAGGGTGATCATCAGGTACCGGCATTCCAAGCGCCGCTTCAAGTGTTCGCCCGTCCGGACCAGGTCGTCGTACGTCCGGATCGACGCGCCCAGTACCGCCTCCGCTTCCCTCCGGTTCGGTTTGAACAGGGTGGCTCCACGGTACTCGAAAAAGTTCTCGAACTTCGGATCCACAGCGGTAACGATCCCCATCTCGCCGGTCAGCTCGAGGGTTTCCCGGATCAGCGATGGGGTCAGTACGCCCTTGTTGTAGTCCTCGAAAATCAGAGCATCCGCCCCCACAACGAGGTGACGAATTCGATCGAGCAGCGCTTTCTCGGTCTGTGGCCGGATTGGCGCACGGTTCTCCCTGTCCACCCGAACCACGTGCTGACCGTGGGCAATCACCCGAGTCTTGACCGTGGTCGTGCGACCCGCTTCGACGACGATGCCGTGAGTGGCCGTCCCCTCTTTGCGCAACAGCTCGAGGATTCGTCCGCCGTGGTAGTCATCGCCCACCACGCCGACCGCGTCGACCTGCGCCCCCAGTCCCCGGAGATTGTTCACCACATTGGCGGCCCCTCCGAGCCGTTCCGACTCTTCCGCCACCTCCACTACCGGCACCGGCGCCTCAGGCGAGATGCGCGAAACGGCTCCCCAGATGTAGCGGTCGAGCATCAGATCCCCGACCACAACCACCCTCAGCCCCCGCATCGCCGCCAGGATTTCCCGTGCGCGCTCGGGACGAACGCCCGCCGTGCTTCCCCCGGGCAACCCCTCTATCATCCCTTCATGCTCTCCAATTTCTGTCGCAGCAGCTCGTTGACCATGCGCGGATTCGCCTTGCCGCGCGTCTCCCGCATCACCTGACCGACGAAGAAACCGAACACGCGGTCCTTGCCCGCGAGGAACTTCTCCACTTCGTCCGGATGCGCCGCGAGCACTCTGTCGACCACGGCCTCGAGTTGCCCGGTGTCGCTGATCTGCACCAAGCCTTTCTCGCGGATGACCGTCTCCGGCTCCTTCCCCGTCTCGACCATCTCCTCGAACACCCGCTTGGCCGCGCTCGCGGAGATCGTCCCCTTTTCGATCAGCTCCACCAGGTTCGCAAGGTGCTCTGCCGGAACAGGGAAGTCCTGTATCCGAACCTTTCGCTCATTCAGCACGCGCAGAACCTCCCCCATCACCCAATTGCTCAGCTTCTTCCAGTGTCGTGTGGATGCCGCCGCTCTCTCAAAGTAATCGGCCAGCTCGCGCGTCTCGGTCAAGACGTGCGCGTCGTACTCCGGGAGTCCGTACTGCTTCACGAAACGGCGCTTCCGCTCGAGAGGAAGCTCGGGCAGCGCCTGACGAATCCGTTCGACCCAGCCGGGATCCACCTCAAGGGGCACCAGATCCGGCTCGGGGAAGTAGCGGTAATCGTGCGCCATTTCTTTGGTGCGCATCGGTTCGGCAACGCCCCGCTTCTCGTCCCAGAGGAGGGTCTCCTGCTCCACCCGCCCCCCTTGCTGGAGGATGGCCATCTGCCGTCGCACTTCAAACTCCAGCGCCCGTTCCACACCGCGGATGGAGTTCATGTTCTTGAGCTCCGTCTTCACGCCCAGTTCCGTGGCCCCCTTCGGCCGGACGGACACGTTGGCGTCGCATCGCAGGCTTCCCTCCTCCATATTCCCGGTGGAGATGCCCAGGTACTGTACGAGCTGCCGGAGCCGCGCCAGGTACAAACCCGCCTCCCGAGGCGAGCGAATATCCGGTTCGCTGACGATCTCGATCAGCGGAACCCCGCAGCGGTTGGCGTCGATCAGGGTCTCGTTTCGTCCAACGTACTCCTCGGCGTGCACGGACTTCCCCGCATCCTCTTCGAGGTGAATCCGCACGAGCCGGATGCGCCGGGGCTCACCGTCCAGCTCGATCTCGACCACGCCTCCTTCCACCAGAGGCTCTTCGTACTGCGAGATCTGGTAGCCCTTGGGGAGATCCGGGTAGAAGTAATTCTTGCGGGCGAACACCGCCCTGCGGCTGATTCGGCCGTTCACCGCCAGACCCATCCGAATCGCGTACTCCACGGCCTTGGCGTTCAGCACCGGCAGAACGCCCGGCATGCCCAGACACACCGGGCAAACCTGCGTGTTGGGCTCGGCGCCGAAGGTCGTGCTGCAGCCGCAGAAGATTTTCGACTCCGTGAACAACTGGACGTGGACTTCGAGACCGATCACCGCCTCGTAGTTCATCCCTCGTCACCTACACTTCTACCGCGTTGGCCTGTTGTTTTTCGAACCTCGTCCCCGCGACCGTTGTCCGGTTCGGTCCGGGTCGGGAAAGTCCTCGTTGTCAAGCCGGCGGAGGAAATCGAGGGCTCGAGCGCACGAGAATCCCCCGCGCCGAGATCTCAGCAGGGCCCTGAGGAACCTTAAGCAAAACCCCCAGCCCTGGCTGGGGGCAACTGGTTTCCGTTGGGTCACGGGGGAGGCCAGAGCGCAGGACGAGCTGTGCAGAGTTCATGAAGCCCGGTTCGGCCTCTCCAGCGCTGCGGCCACCCGCATCACGGTAGCCTCATCGAAGGTGCGGCCAATCACTTGCACCCCGATGGGCAATCCCGCCGAGTCGGTCCCGAATGGCACGCTCACGGCGGGCAATCCCGCCAGATTGACGGACACCGTGTACACGTCCGAAAGGTACATCGTGAGGGGATCGTCCACCTTCTCACCCAGTCTGAACGCCGTGGTGGGCGAAGTGGGAGTGAGAACCACATCGCAAGTTTCGAACGCCCGCAGGAAGTCCCGGCGGATCAACGTCCGTACTTTCTGGGCCCTCCGGTAGTACGCCTCGTAGTATCCCGCCGAGAGCACGTAGGTTCCGAGCATGATGCGGCGTTTCACCTCGACGCCGAAACCCTCGCTCCGCGAATTCACGTACATTTCCTCCAGCGTCCGGCTCTCGGCGGATCGGTAGCCGTAGCGGGCCCCGTCGTACCGGGCCAGATTGGACGAAGCTTCGGCTGTCGCCAAAATGTAGTAGGTTGCGATTGCGTAGTCCGTGTGCGGTAGGCTGACCTCTTCCACTGTCGCTCCGGCGGCTTCGAGAGCCCGAGCGGCCTTCTGGGTCGCCTCGCGCACCTCGGCTTGCAGCCCCTCGCCGAAGTACTCGCGCGGCAGCCCAATTCGAAGGCCCTTCACTCCTTCGTCGAGGCTTTCCACGATCTCGGGAACCGGCTTGTCAACCGACGTGGAATCCCGCGGATCGTAGCCGAAGATCACTTCCGCCAGCAGCGAGGCGTCGTACACGGTATGCGCCAGCGGTCCAATCTGGTCGAGAGACGACGCGTACGCCACCAGGCCGTAGCGAGACACGCGCCCGTACGTCGGTTTGAGCCCCACAACGCCGCACAACGCCGCTGGCTGGCGAATGGACCCGCCGGTGTCGGATCCAAGCGCGGCGCAACACAGTCCCGCCGCCACGGCCACCGCGCTGCCACCCGAGGAGCCTCCAGGCACGCGATCCGGGTCGTGCGGATTGCGCGCCGGCCCGAAGTACGAGGTCTCGTTGGACGACCCCATCGCGAATTCGTCCATATTCGTCTTGCCGATGATGATGGCGTCCTCGGCCAGCATCTTCTCGACGACCGTGGCCGTGTACGGAGAAACGTACTCCGCCAGAATGCGCGACCCGCACGTGGTCCTCTGGCCGCCGATGACGATGTTGTCCTTCACCGCCACCACCAGGCCGGCCAGTCGGCCCGCTTCGCCCGCCCGGATCCTGCGGTCCACCTCCTCGGCCCGGCGGATCGCCCCCTCCGGTTCCAGCGAGATGAAAGCGTTCAGATCCGCTTTCGTTTCCGCCCGGTCTAGGTAGGACTCCACAACCTCGCGGACGCTGAATTCGCCGTGCTCCAAGTGGGAGCGCAAGCTCCTGTAGTCCAGTTCGACGGGAGTCATTGAGCCGTCTGCTTGCTCGCTTCCTTCTCCTGCGTGGTTACGGGTTCGGTTTGAGGCTGGTGAAGCTCACGCTGCGGCGGGGGCTCGTCGTCCGGCTCCCGCGTGGCTTTCTTGAACTCGCGGATGCCCTTGCCCAGGCCCTGCGCCAGCTCGGGCAGTTTCTTCCCGCCGAAAATGATCAGCAGGATGAAAAGGATGATCAGAAGCTCCTGGAAACCAATGGATCCCAGTCCCATTGCCGTTCCTCCAATTTGTCCTGCCAAGCACCTCAACCGCGGAAGTCTCGATCCAGGTCGTCCAGATCGAGTTCCCGCTTCACGTCTTCAGCCGCGCGATGGAACTCGCGCAGCCCTTTCCCCAGTCCTCGCGCTAGCTCCGGCAACTGCTTGGAGCCGAAGAGGATCAGGGTGACCAGAAAAATGATTAGAAGCTCCTGCATTCCAATGGCGCCAAACATCGCTCCTTCCCTCACCTTTCCGCGCTGGACCAACACACCTGCGCCACTCAACCGGAAGCCGGGAGACCAACCCGATCGTCGGGGTTCACCCACAACACTGGGC
This sequence comes from uncultured Cytophagia bacterium, assembly GCA_964464205.1. Taxonomy (GTDB): domain Bacteria; phylum Zhuqueibacterota; class Zhuqueibacteria; order Oleimicrobiales; family Geothermoviventaceae; genus Zestofontihabitans. The sequence goes on along the minus strand of CAYXFI010000083.1, from coordinate 2,149 downwards.
GCCGATTAGCCCTCCCGGACAGCGATTTTCGAACACAGCCCACGGGGTGAATCGGCCCCTCATCCGCTCGGAAGCCGGGCCCACTTGCGAAGCAGTGGCGCCGCCTCGGAACCCCAGTTGTTCCGCCTGCGCATGCTGCTTCGCGAATGCCTCCAGCTCCAGAGTCCGGACCGCCGAATGCAGCGTCCCAGAGGTCGCTTCAGTCACCGCTTACAATCAGTGGAACCCTGCCTCGCCGAGTTCGTTCCCAGGGTCGGTCCCGCTGGCACCCATTCCGCCCGCCCGATCAGCGTGCGGACGGGCTCTCTCTCCAGTCACCACCGCCCGTCCGGGCTACTCAGCATCCGGGGAAAAGATAATCCTCTACCGATACCAACGCAAGGCGTAAGCGACGAGGAGGATTCCCACGATGCCGATCACATTCAATTTCAACGTGGCGCCGAGGGTTATCGTGAAGACGAGTGCATTCAGGGTAGCCGGGCCGAAAGACGCCGTCACCGACTTCAGGAAGAAATCCTCGACCACTCCGCCCGGCAGGAGATAGGCGATCAGCTCGCCCAGCGCACTGCCCACCACCGCGCCCAGAAACAACACCAGTGCGACGAAACCCACAGACCTCCTACGCATGCTCCGACTCCCGTTCGCCCTTCCTTCCGATGCTCACTCCAGGTGCTACGCCTCCGGCCGTGCAGTCATCAGCGTCCAGCCTGTGCGTCCCATTCCCCTTCCGCCCCCTCACGCTCGCCGACAGCCTCGGCTTCCGCGCCGCGGGATCCGGTCAGGAGTTTCGCCAGATGGTAGCCAGGTCCTGAAAGCACGTACACCATCCACAGGGGAAACATGAAGAGTCGCGGCCAAAACAGGCTCAGAACCAGCCACGCCACCAGGTAGCCCAATCCAAACAGGTTTTGCCCACCGGCTCGAAGTGAGAAGCGTGGCAGTGCCTCGTAGCTCAGATTGGTGACCATCAGGACGGACACGAAGGCATTGAGGGCGCCCAGTACGTTGGGCTTGGGTAGAACGTCGTCGCCGCTGTAGGCGATCACAAACGTGGCAATGGCCACCGCAGCCGCGGGAGCGGGCAGGCCCCGGAAGCGTGGCTTGCGATCGAGAGTGCGCAGTTGCATGTTGAAGCGGGCGAGCCGCACAGAGGCAAAAAGCAGAGGGAGGAAACCCAGCAGAAGGCCGATGTGGCCGAGTTTGTAGAGACCGATGCGGTAGGAAAGCACCGCGGGAGCGACACCGAAGGACACCACGTCGGCCATGGAGTCGGCCTCAACGCCGAACAGGCTGTAGGCGCGTACGGTTCGGGCGATCCTCCCGTCCAGGGCGTCGAAGGCACCGGCCAGCAGGATGAGCCAGCTAGCGGAGACAAATTGGCCGTCCGCCGCGTTCAGAATCGCGAGGAACCCGCACAGCAGATTCAGCGCGGTGAATGTGTTCGGAAGGAAGTACTTTCGCCGCATCATTCCGGGAACTCTGCCAGTACGTCCACGCCGCCTTTCACCTTCTGACCCAGCTTCACCCGCACCTTCACCTCCGGCGGCAACAAAAGCTCCACTCGGGAACCGAACTTGATCATTCCAAATCGCTCGCCCTGCTCCACCCGGTGCCCTTCGCGCAAATGACACACGATCCGCCGAGCCAGCACACCCGCGACCTGTTTGAGCAGCAGACGGCCCCGCTCCGCCCGAATGCCGATGCTCGTGTGCTCGTTCCGTTCGCCCGTACCCTCTTTGTAGGCTGGACGAAACTCGCCCCGGTGGTAGCGCAGGTACTCCACCACGCCCGAAACCGGCGCCCGGTTCACATGCACGTCGAAAATTGACAGAAAAATGCTAATTCGCAAGCAGTTTCCCTGTAGATACTCCCCGGCGTCGGTGTGCACAATTTCGACGATCTTGCCGTCGGCGGGTGCCACGATCAGGTGCTCTCCCCGAGGGCCGGTTCGTTCCGGATCCCGGAAGAAGAACAGAGCGAACACGACCAGCAGCCAACACAGTGCCGCCATGCCCACCATGTGCTTGAGCGGAATCAGTAGGGCGCCGACAGTCATCAGTGCGGCGACCAGCGTCAGAGCGAAAATTGGGAACAAGCCATCCCGGCTAATCAACCCGTTCCTCCCATTGGCGCAAAACCTTCCGGAGAC
>CAYXFI010000082.1:0-12427 GCA_964464205.1 uncultured Cytophagia bacterium | reverse complement strand
TCCGGGGACTGATGCCGTGGAGGGACACGCTCCCGCGTGTCCTCTGAACGCCTCGCTCCTTGCGTTTGGGGGGTGGTGGGGCCTAGGGACTCTGTGGTTTTGCGAGAGTCCCTCTCGAGCGCCTCTGGGTGGCTGGGCTAGGCTTTGCGTTTTGGCTTCTCTGCGAGAGCTCAATTCACCGAACCGGAACCCTGCGGAGGAACGGAATGGACGTCGACAAACTACCTCGACTGCTCAACGAGATCCGACGAAACTTGGTCGTCAAACGATACCCGCTCCGGCGCTGGCACACCTACGAGGGCTGGATTGAGCCGCAGGACGTCCCGAGCTTCGATTTCCGCTCGTACCCCGAAGTCGAGCTCCCTCACCCCTGGGGCGGCTACGACGTCACTACCTGGTTCTACACCGAATTCGATCCGACCGATGTGGAGGGCTGGGAAAACGCTGAACTCCACATCGAAGTCGGCGAGGCGCTCGTGTACCTGAACGGCGAACCCTGGGCCGGCTCCGACCGGAACCATCGCGACCTCTTCCTCGGTGCTGTGGAGCCGAGCTCGCCGCTCAAGCTCGCGATCGAGGCCTACAACGGACTCCGCGAGGAGAAGTCCGTGTTTCAACGCGCCGAGATCCGTGTGGTGGACCGCGAGCTCGCCAGCGCGTACCACGACTTCAACGTGGTGCACGAAATGCTCGAGCTGGTGCAGGAGAACGAAGAGCGCCACGCCGAACTGCGCCGCGTTGTAAAGCGAGCACTGAGCGCGGTCGACCCGCGTCGACCCGGTTCCCCGGAGTGGCGATCGAGCATCCTGGAAGCGGCGCGGCGGCTGCGCGAAGGCCTCGGGGAGATCGGCGTGGGGAGCCCTGGTACCGTGTGGCCGGTGGGCCATTCGCACATCGACGTCACCTGGCTGTGGACGGTCCGCGAGGTGAAGCGCAAATGCGGCCGCACCTTCTCCACAGCCCTGCGCCTGATGGACGAATTCCCCGAATTCCTGTTCGTTCAGAGTCAGCCTGCCCTGTACGAGTTCGTCAAGCAGCGCTATCCGAGCCTGTACGAGCAAATCAAGCGACGGATCCGCGAGGGCAAATGGCAGCCCGTCGGCGCGATGTGGGTCGAGGCGGACTGCAACATCTCCTCCGGCGAGGCGCTCGTCCGTCAATTGCTCTACGGCAAACGGTTCTTCGAACGGGAGTTCGGCGTTTCGGTGAAGACCCTGTGGCTGCCGGACGTCTTCGGTTACACGTGGGCGCTGCCGCAGTTGCTCCGCAAAGCGGAGATCGAGGGTTTCTTCACGGCCAAGATCGGCTGGAACAAACAGAATCCGTTCCCCTATTCGAGTTTCTGGTGGCGAGGCGTCGACGGCAGCGAGATTCTGGCGCACCTGAGCTTTCACCCGCACCTGTACAACATCATGCTCACGCCGACCGAGGTGTGGGATGCCTGGAAGCGATTTCGCAGCAAAGAAGTCAGCCGCAATTTGCTGCTCCCCTTCGGCTACGGTGACGGCGGTGGCGGTCCGACCCGAACTCACCTCGAGAATCTCCGGCGGTTGGAAATGTTGCCGGAGATGCCGGAGCCTCAGCTCGGTGGGGTGGAAGAGTTCTTCGAAGCGCTGCGCCAGGAGGCGGACGCGCTGCCCACGTGGGACAATGAGCTCTACTTCGAATACCATCGCGGCGTGTACACATCTCACGCCAACGTGAAGCGGGGCAATCGGAAAGGAGAGCTAGCCCTGCGGGATGCCGAAATTCTGGCTTCGCTCGCCTACCTGTCGGGCCACGAGTACCCGGCGGACGAACTCGGGACGGCCTGGAAGAAACTCCTCACAAACCAGTTCCACGACATCCTGCCCGGCTCGTCGATCGCCGAGGTGTACGACGACACCCTGCGCGACTTGCAGGAAGTGATCGAGACCGGTACGAAGATCCAGGAGAGGTCCCTGCGGGCGATTCTCTCCGGGGACTCCGGCGCGGGTGCTGTTCTCACCGTGTTCAACACGCTCTCCTGGCGCCGGACGGACGTGGCGGTGTTCGAGTGGGACGTGCCCGAGGGCAAAACGGTCGTGGTGACCGATGAGGAAGGCGAGGAACTGCCCGCGCAGGTCCTCGCGCGGGAAGGTTCCCGAGCCACCGTGCTGTTGCTGGCGCGCGACGTCCCGGCTTTCGGCTCTCGCACTTACCGGGTCCGGCTCGCTCAAGACAAGGGGCCCGAGGCACCACCGGATCCGAGCTCGGTGCTGGAGATCGGCCAGTACCGCCTGTCGCTGAACCGGTTGGGGGAAATCGAATCGCTGGTGGATCGGGAAAACGGGCTGGAGATCCTGGCGGGGCCGGGCAACGTGTTCGAGGCCTTCGTTGACTTCCCCCATGCCTGGGAGGCGTGGGACATCGACGCGGACTACGTGGAACACCCGCTGCCCGGTTGCGAGCCGGTTAGCCAAAAGGTGATTTCGCACGGGCCAGTGGCCACCGCGATCGAAACGGAATTGCGACTGGGCTCGTCGATGATTCGCCAGCGGATGTTCCTGTACCGGGAGCTGCGCCGGATTGACTTCGACACCAAAGTCGACTGGCACGAGCGACGCACGTTGTTGAAGGTGAGGTTCCCCGTGAACGCTCGCACCCGCACGGCCACGTACGAGATCCAGTTCGGCGCGATCACCCGCGCGACCCACCGCAACACGAGCTGGGAGCAGGCGCAGTACGAGGTGCCTGCACAGCGCTGGGCCGACCTGTCCGACGGCGGGGTGGGCCTGGCCCTAATGAACGACTGCAAATACGGCTACGACGCTCGCGACAACGTGCTCCGCCTCACGCTGCTGCGTTCGGTCTACCCGCCGGATCCCAACGAGCCCGGCTGGACGACCAACTGGAAGCGTCCCTCGGACCAGGGAGAACACCGCTTCCTGTACTCGATTCTGCCGCATTTCGGGAGCTGGCAGGAAGCGCACCTACCGCGCGCGGCCTACGACATCAACGTGCCCTTCAAGGTCGTCCCCGGGGCAAGCGGGCGCATTGAGCCGCTCGTTCAACTGGAACCGCTCGGCTCAGTGATCGTCGAAGCGGTGAAGAAAGCGGAGGACTCAGACGACCTGATTCTGCGGCTGTACGAAAGCGAGGGCGGGCACCCGGAGGTGGACCTGCGGTTCTTCCGGCCGGTGGAGAAGGTGTGGGAGACGAACCTGCTCGAGCGGCAGCAGGTGGACCTGGCTTGCCGTGACGATCGGGTGCACCTGAGGTTCGGACCATTCGAGGTGAAGACCCTCAAGGTCCGTTTGAGACGGTGACCGGGCGCCTGATTCCGGGACCGTCACTCCCTCTTGTCTGAATGCGAGACTCGGTGCGCAGAGGGCGAGCTGCCGCGACGTTGTGTTCAGCTTCCGAGCCAGTCTCCGACCTGTGGAAGAGATTCCCCGGTCGCCGCTGGTAATTGCCTTTCCGAACGACGAGGGGTTCGCAATGGACGGATCGGTGGAATACGAGAAAATCGTCACTCACAACGATTTCGACGGGGTGGTGAGCGCCGCACTCGTGAGTCGGGCGCTTGGGGTGGATCGCTTCGTGTTCGCAGGACCGCGTACGATCGCCGAGTCGAGGATCACCATCACCGAGCGCGACATCGTGTGCGATCTGCCCTATCCCCTGGAGTGCGGCCTCTGGTTCGACCACCACGAAGGCAACCTGGAGGAGCTGCGCTACCGCAACATTGACCCCTCCACGATCCCGGGGCGCTTTGCCCTTGAGGACTCCTGCGCGCGTGTGGTGTACGACTATTTCGCGAAGGATGTCGACTTCCCGGATTTCTACGAGCGTACGGTGGCCGAGGCGGACGTGCTGGACAGCTTCAAGTTTTCCTCTGTGGAAGAGTGGCGCGAGCCGACGCCGGGTAAGATCGTAGACGCGGCCATCAAGGCGCAGGAGGGTGCGCCCCAGGAGCGCAGTGCGTTCTTGCGACGGCTGGTGCGGCAGGTGCGCGACCTGCCCCTGGAGGAAGTGGCTGAACTGCCGGAGATCGCCGAGGCCTACGAGCAATACCACCGGCAGGAAGAGCACATGCTGGAGGCCATCCAACGACAGGCCGAATTCCTGCCCGAAGACGAGAACCGGGAGCTGATCCTCCTCGATTTCACCGGCTACAATCGCCCGCCGCGGATCATCAAGAAGCTGGCGTTCCTCCTGTACCCGGAGGCCAAGGCCGTGCTGGAAATCAAGAACCTGTTTCGGGGCGGCGTCAAGACGACCGACTTCAGCCTGTCGATGTCGCTCGGCATCAGCCTCACTGGGCAGGATCACAAGAAGGACGTCGGCGAAATCATGCGGCAGCTCAACATCGGCGACGGTCACCCCGGGGCGGGCGCTGGCACCGTGTACTGTTCTTCGAAAGCGGAGATGCTGAAAGAGAAGGAGAGGTTCATCCGCGAGATCTACCGGATCTGGTCGTCGCAGAAGTGAGTGGAGGGGCGCGTCTCCGTGCGTCCTCGATCTTCAGAGCAAGAAGAGGGGCGGCTTGTGTCCGAACTGACCTCCCGCGAACGGGTGCTGCTGGCACTATCCCATCGCAAACCCGACCGCGTGCCGGTCCACGACAGCCCCTGGGAAACCACTGTCGACCGGTGGCGGAATGAGGGGCTGCCTGCGGATGCCGACGTGGCGGACTACTTCGGCTACGAGTTCCGCCAATTCGGTTTCGACGGGAGCTTCCAGCTTCCGACAAAGGTGATCGAGGAGACGGAGGAATACACGGTCGTCCAGAATGCGGACGGGGCGATCCGCAAAGACTGGAAACACCAGACCTCCACCCCTGGTTACCACGAATTCCTGATCAAAGACCGCAAGACGTGGGAGGACTACCGCGAGAGACTCACCTGGAACGACTCGCGGGTGGATTGGGACGCGGAACTCGCCAGATTCCGCGAGGCGAAAGCGAGGGGGCTCTTCTGCGTGTTCGGCGCGGCCACCGGCTACGACCGCGCGCAGGGATTTGTGGGGAGCGAACGCCTGCTGATGGCGATGGTGGAGGATCCGGCGTGGGTGAAAGAGATCTTCGACACCATTGCCGAGCTGGTGATCCGCGGCGCGGAAGAAATGATGGCGCGTGGGTTCGACTTCGACGGGGTCTGGCTGTTCAACGACATGGGCTACCGCAACGCCACCCTGTTCTCGCCCGCGGTCTACCGCGAGTTGATTTTCCCCGCGGACAGGCGAATGGTGGACTTCTTCCACTCCCGCGGTCTCAAGGTGATCCTCCACAGTTGCGGCTGCGTGAAGGCGCTCGTGCCGGATCTGATCCGCGCGGGTTTCGATTGCTTGCAGCCACTTGAAGTGAAAGCGGGGATGGATCTCATTGAGCTGAAGCGGCTGTACGGGGAGAAGCTGGCCTTCATGGGTGGAATCGACGCGCGAAAGATGTCGCACCCGGACCCTGCGGTGATTGAGGAGGAAATCCGCACCAAATTCGCCGTGGCGATGGAGGACGGGGCCTACATCTACCACACCGACCACTCCGTGCCGGATGACGTGTCGTTCGACAGGTACTGCCAGATTCTCGACCTGGTCCGCAAGTACGGGCGGTACGTCTGAGCCGGGCTTAAGGCCGGATCTTTCCGATGCTCTTCTCACCGGGTTGAATCGAGCTAGTTGAAGCCTGCCGTGCCCCCTACCTTTGACAGCGATCTTCAGTGGTACGGCCGTTTCGGTAGCACGGGATTTGCAGAGCGACTGAAGAGGATGAGCGTCCTTTGAAGTCCCAGAAACGGGGCGGTTGGGAAGTGTTGCCCGTTTGCCCGACGAGCACTCGGGCTAGGGTCAGCCCTGGGAAGCCCGGGCTATTAGGAGGTCGGCTTGATCGGTCCTTTGGTGCATCGCATTGAGACAGGGGAAGTCAAGTGAGAAGCGGCCATCTGGTTCAAACGTTCGCGGCTTTTCTATTTGGTCTCTTGGTGGGAGCGCTCGGCGCAGTGGTCGTGGTCCGGGAGGCCGTACCGCTACGCGACCACGCCTACGTGATCGGAATCTACCTCGCGTGCGCTTTGCCACTGTTGCTCATCGTGTTTGCGTGGTACTTGCGCACGGTCCGAGTGTTCCGGCGTCTATTGGGTGAGAAAGCCGGGGACCTGGTAGCCAATTTCACCGCGTTCGTTTTCGTGGGGCTGTTCGTGGTATTCCTGATCGTGATTGGCCTGCTGTACGCGGCCACCGTTTGACCCGCCGGATGCGTCGCGGGATGGCTCCGGGGAAAGCATGGGTGGGGAGCTACTGAGCCAGGCGCTTCACCTGCTCGCTGGTGCCGGCAACGAGGAGGACATCGCCCGATTGGAGCTCGTAGTCGGGTGTTGGGACGCAGGTAGAATTCCCCGCGCTGTGCCGCTTCTTGATGAGGATCACTTCCACGCCGTGCGTCGCTCGTAGATCCAGCTCGCGCAGCGTTTTGCCGACGAAATGCGGGGGCACCTCCACGTTGGCGAGGACGTAGCCTTCTCCGAGGTCCACAAACTTGGCGCGCTCGACCCACGAGAGCACGCCGTGCATCCCGCTGGTGAGGTCGCGCCTCAAGATTTCTCGGTTGTACACTTCAAGCACGTCACTCTTGTGGACCGATCCCACCAGCTTCCCATTCTCCACAACCGGTAGTTCCTCCACATTCTGGCGTGCGAACAATTTGAGGGCGAGATCGAGGTTGTCGTCAGGGCGCAAAGAGGGGTAAGTGGGATCGGCGAGATCCCGCGCGATGATGAGCTGCTCCAACCACTCCCGGTCGAGCAGAATCTGGCGCAGTTGGTGGACGGAAATCGTACCCACGTACTCGCGCCCATCGCGAACCACGAAGAACTCGGAATGCGGGCTGTTTACGGCGAGCTTCACCAGTTCTTCAAATTTCGTGTTTTCCCGTACCGTCTCCGGTTGTCGCGTGATCACGCTGCTGACCGGGAGCCGGCGGAGTATGTTCACTTCGAACGGCTCGAAGAGCTGGATTCCCTTCCGCACCAGTTTCTCCGTGTAGATGGATGAGTGGTGCAGGCGCATAGCCAGTAGTACTGCGATCACACAGGCGGCCATCAGAGGGGCGATGATCTTGTAGTCGCCCGTGAGTTCGAAGATGATGATCATGGCCGTGAGCGGTGCGTGCGTGGTGGCGGCTACAACGGCGCCCATCCCAACCAGCGCGTAGGCTCCCGGACCCGCTGTGATCCCGGGGAGCAGCTGGTGGATCACAGCGCCGAGGCTGGCGCCCGTCATGGCTCCGAGAAACAACGACGGCGCGAAGATGCCTCCGGAGCCACCGGAGCCGAGGGTAACCGACGTGGCCAGCAACTTGGCCAGAATCAACACGAGCGCCAGGTGCCAAGCAAGCTGGCCCTCCACAGCGGCTTCGATGCTTTCGTAGCCGATGCCCAGGACGTGCGGGAACGCCACAGCGATTCCACCCACCACCAATCCACCCACGGCGGGCTTCAGGATGTTGGGAGAGCTGGCCCGATCGAACAGGTCCTCCACGTAATACAGTAGCCGGATGAAGCCAACTCCGACCACCGCCGCCACAAGACCGAGGAGGGCGTAGGGCAGGAGCTCGAAACCGCTCACCAGTTCGTAGCGGGGAACGGTGAAAGCGGGCATGTCGCCCAGGAAGTAGCGGGAGACCACGGTCGACACCACGGACGAGATGACGATGGGGCTGAAGTGGGTGACCCCGAAATCACCGAGAATGATCTCCACGGCGAAAAGTGCGCCGGCGATGGGCGCGTTGAAGGCACCAGCGATCCCGGCCGCGGCGCCGCAGGCCACCATCGTGCGTACGCGTCGGGCAGAGACGCGGAACCACTGCCCCAGTGTGGAACCGAAAGCTGAGCCGATCTGGACGATGGGTCCCTCGCGGCCAGTGGAACCCCCACTACCGATGCAGATGGCCGTGGCGAGAGCCTTCACGATCACCACGCGGGGCCGAATGACACCTCCGCGGATCGCCACGGCTTCCATCACCTCGGGCACGCCATGCCCTTTGGCCTCGTGGGCCACGCGGAAGACCAGCGGGCCCACAAACAGGCCGCCGACGGCCGGTATGAGGAGGATCCAGTACCACTCCATGCGGTGCAGGTGGGCCAGGGTGGGATTCAGGTGCCCGAAGCTGACCCACTGAACCGCGTGGATCAGCCATCGCAGCACAACCGCCGTGAGTCCGCCGCCGAGGCCGATGACCACGGCGATGAGGATCATGAAGACGTGTTCGGATGACTTCAGTCGCGCGAGTCCGTCGCGCAATCTGCTGGCGAGTTCCATTCCGATCTCGGGCCTCACCGGGGAATCCGCTGCGCGTGTTCTGGGGTTTTCTGATGCAGAAGGTACAAAAGCTACTGAACTTAGACAAGTTGCAAACCCGAACGCGGCGAGCTCAAGGGGTGGGATCTTGCCGGAGATGGCGTCGTTGAAATTCCACGGAGTGGGTAACTGTAAGGTTGAAAGGTCGGACTGAAGTGCGGGTACCATGGTGAGCGCGCTGCGCGAAGAGTTCCCGGCGAGATACGAAGGGCTGTACCGGTTCTTCCGCAGGTGGACCGGAGCGGCGTTCTCCGACCTCGGGCTGGCCGATCGGGAGTTGCTCGACTACGTGGCGGGGGTGCTCACCCGCTTCGCCCGGACGGAGAACCTGTACCGGATCCGTGACCTGCGTGGCCAGCGTCTCACTTCACTGGTGGAGATGTTGCTCGAAGCGGAAGAGCACGCTCGGGTTGGGGAGCCGCGCTTCGACCCGTTCCGGGAACGAGACCTGCGCAAGCACATTGGTGACTTCACGCTGTTCATGACCGGCATCTTTCGCGACTACGTGCAGCGACTGGGTGTGATGGAGCTGTACACCCGCGAGGGCGAGCGTTCGTACTACTCCGTGTACGAGTTCGACAGCGCCCTCTCGGTTCCGGGGAGCGAGTTGTTCCGCAGACTGTTCGAATGCTTCGAAAGGGTGGCGGGGGCTCTCGACTACATGCGCAAAGTTTACTTCCGGCCGGAGATGCACGCCGGACCCTACCGGTCCGTCCTCGAGCGGCTCACCCAGTGGTGATGCCCGCAGCCCGGAGCGGGACTCGCCTCGGCGTGTCCGCGGGTGCTCATTTGACGCGCTGCCAGGACAAGCTGGACCACCACCGCTTGACGAACGGGGGATCACCCTCGCTCAGTTGGCCGTTGCTGCGCCGTCAGTGGTGGAGAAGACTTCGGATCTCCGCCCCAGTGCGGGGTTGCTACCCCTGTCCAGGTCGAACTTGGTCAGGGGCCACCGGTACCGAGCTGTTGGTCGCGTTCCCGGAGCAGGCGATCAACCTCGGACAGAATTTCGTCTGGGAGATTCCAGTCGGCGGCAGCGGAGGTTTCCTCGATCTGTTCGGGGCGGCGCGCGCCGACAATGGCGGAGGTTACCTCTGGCCTGCGGAGAACCCAGGCGATGGCGAGGTGCGACACGGGGCGGTTGTAGCGGGCAGCAAGTCCGCGGAGTCCCTCCACCAGCGAGAGATTGGCGCTGAACTCCGGTTCCTGAAAAGAGGGGCTGCGACGGCGCCAGTCGTCGGGCGCCAGGGACTCCAGCCGTTCTCGGGTGAACTTGCCGGTTAACAGACCGCTCGCGAGCGGGCTGTACGCAATGACCCCGATGTTGTGCTGCGCACAGTAGGGCAGGATATCGCTCTCAATTTCCCGACGCAGGAGAGAATAGGGCGGCTGGAGAGATGCAATGGGGTGAATGGTCCGCACCCTCTCCATTTGTCGGACGTCGAAGTTCGAAACGCCGATGTAGCGAACTTTCCCTTCCTCCACTGCTTTGGCCATTTCCGCCCATGCTTCCTCGATGTCCTCGTCCGGATTGGGCCAGTGGATCTGGTACAGATCGATCACATCCACCTCCGGACGCCGTAAGCTGGCCTCCAGCTCCTGACGTACGCTCCAGGCCTTCAAACGACCTGAGATGTTCCCGCGCTTGTCCCACACCAGGCCGCACTTTGTGGCGAGGAAAATGCGGTCTCTGCGGTCGCGGATGGCCTTGCCCACGATTTCTTCCGAATGGCCCAGGCCATACACCGGCGCTGTGTCGATCCAGTTGATGCCCAAGTCGATTGCCTTCTGAATGGTGGCGATGGAGTCGCGGTCATCCTGGGGACCCCAGCCGTAGGCCCATCCGCCGCCGCCGATGGCCCACGCCCCGAGGCCGATCACGGTGAGCTCCTCGCCGGTCCAGCCCAGTTTTCGCGTTCGCATTCGGTCACCTCCCCTCGATGGTAGTGGTTCAGTTATCGTCCGAATCCGGTGAATTCCTTTCATACCAACCATTCAAACATACGGATTTGTTGGACTATTCCAAACGGGACGCGGCGCTACGCGAACGTGGAACCGCGCTGGCCGGGGCTTTGTCGTGCCCGGAGGATTTCGTACATTCGGCCGGAGGGCAGCGGGCTCGCACTCGGCGAGGCTCTTCTGAGGTACTGTGGCAAGGCGGATTGGGGGTCCGGAAACGGGTGCAGGTGTTGTGGAGTCGTACGCTACTTGTGGGACGGGAGGCGCGCATGGACGAACCACGATTCCGGAGCCAGTACAAAGTGAGCGGTAGCTATGTAGGTCCGGAGAATCGGGCGCACGCGTGGTTTGTGCAGCACGTGGCTCAGGAGGTGAGCATCGCGGTCACGGAGCGGCGTGGCTTCGACTCGCGCTGGTATCTGAAGCTCGGCGCCGGCTGGGTGATGCGGCGGTTCCAGGCGGAGCTGGTTCGCCCCTGGTTTTTGGACGACGAAGTGACCGTGGAAACGTGGCTGAGCACCAGGAAACGGCTGTCGGTGTTCCGTGAGTACCGTTTCACGGATGCGCGCTCGGAGGCACTGCTCGGCGGCGCCGAGGTGGAGTGGGTGTTCATCCGACTGGACAACAGGCGGCCTACGCCGCTGCCGGATGAGCTCGAGCGCCGCTTCTCGTTCGTCTCCGAGCGGGCTGTCTCGGATTGGGACCCGCCGGGAGTCGGCGATGAACCACGCCAGGTGCGAGCGGCCACGCGGCTGGTGCGCTATTCCGAACTCGACGGGCTGGGCCACGCCAACAACGTCGTCTATCATCGCTGGATCGAGGATCTGATCTTCGAGCAGGGTTCAAACGGACGCTGGTTGCGGAAATGGAAGCTGGAGTATCGCAGACCAGCCCGACTTGGGGATGAGGTCCTGGTTCGAGCGGCCCTGTGCGAGCCGCAGGAAGGGGGAGCAGTTTGGCAGATTTCCGTTCAGGACGCAAGATCGAGCAAAGACCTGGTGCGAGGATACGTCCTGATTGAGGAGGGGCCAGATCAGGTCTGAACCCCGTCGGCGGGTTCCGGTCGGGCGGACTGGCTCTGAACCTGCGACAGAGAATAGCCTTCCTTCCAGACCAGGAACACGCCGAGAGCTGCGACGGGGAAGATGCTGAGGCCGTGCAGCAGCACCGCGTAGCTGAGGGCGGGGCTCGCAGGCACCCCGAACAGCTCAAGGGCTTTCATGCACAACCAGTGATAGGTGCCCACGTAGCCCGGCGAACTCGGCACTACCACGGCAATGGTCACGATCACGAGCGTGACCAACGTGGCCTTGATCCCCAGGCCGTAGATCCTGACGAAGTCCTGGGCATGGAACAGGAGGTAGATGTTCGCGGCGTAACCGGCCCAGACCACAACCGAGGTCACAGTTACGATGACGTAGTGGCTCTTCTTCGATAGGGGGACAATACCTTCGGCGAATTCCTCCAGAATCGTGCGCACCTTCCTCGCAAGTCCCCGCGAAACGAACCCCAGTGATTTCTCAATGTATCCCCCGGTTCGGTGACGCCATCGCCGCATCGCCAGGAGGATGCCGATGAGCACAAGGGTGGCGGCCAGCGTCAGGTAGCCGCTCGTGCGGACCCAGGACGGGAAAGGGAACACCAGTAGGGTGAAAGCCATGAGGAGGAGCAGGGTGAGCACGTCGAGGACGCGTTCCACGGCGACGGTGGCCAGCACGGATGAAGCCGGGACCCGGCCCTTCTTGCCAAGGACGTAGGCCCGGAGAATCTCGCCCAGGTGGGCCGGCAGGACGGAGTTGGCCATGTAGCCGATCATCAGCGCGGAGAAGAGGTCCCACGAGCGCATCACTTTGACGGGCGCGAGGATGTACCGGTGCCGGATGGCCCGGACGTAGTGGCTACCGAACATTGCTACGCCCGCGGGTAGGAACCACCAGTAGTTGGCGGTGCGCAGGGCGGTCCAGAGTTCCGCTGGCTTTACTTCACGAAAAGCCAGGTACAGGAAAAAGCCGCTGAAAGCGAGACCAACGGCGAGTTTGACACTGCGCGATAGATTCTGACGCAAAGCATCGCTCCCATCTGTCAAGGAAACATTGCTCTTCACAGACCTTCTTCTGCCTCGCCCTGTCCCAGCAAGTTTCAGGCCAGGTCCAGC
>CAYXFI010000081.1:0-12508 GCA_964464205.1 uncultured Cytophagia bacterium | reverse complement strand
GACGGCAAATGTTTCACGTGAAACATGGCGGCTGAGAGGGACAGACTGTACGACGACTATGACGTGATCGTGGTTGGCGCGGGTCACGCCGGCTGCGAGGCCGCATTGGCGGCCAGCCGGCTGGGGGCTAGAACGCTCCTGACCACGATGAACCTCTTCACCGTAGCGCAAATGAGCTGCAATCCCGCCATCGGGGGGTTAGCGAAGGGCCACCTGGTGCGGGAGATCGATGCGCTCGGCGGGGAGATGGGCCTGGCCGCGGACGACACGGGCATCCAGTTCCGAATGCTGAACCGCTCCAAGGGGCCGGCGGTGTGGTCGCCGCGAGCGCAGTCGGATCGCATCCAGTACAGCATCCGGATGCGAGGGGCTTTGGAGAGCCAGGAGCGTCTGCACCTGAAACAGATGGTCGTCACGGGGGTGGAAGTGGAGCGGGGACGCGTGGTGGGGATCCGTACGCAGACGGGAGCGAGGATTCGTGCCAGGTGCGTAATCCTGACCACCGGCACTTTCCTGAACGGGAGGATTTTCATTGGGCTGGAGAGCTTTCCGGCGGGACGGGCGGGGGAGTTTCCGGCGACGGGCCTGACCGAGTGCCTGCGGGAACTCGGCTTCGAGACGGGAAGGCTGAAGACCGGGACGCCCCCGCGGGTGGATGGTTCCACTCTGGACTACAGCACCATGACGCGACAGGATGGGGATCCAGAGCCAACGCCGTTCAGCTTCTGGCACGAGAAGATCGACGTCGAACAGGTGCCCTGCTACCTGACCTACACTCGGCCGGAGACCCACGAGATCCTGAGGAGCGGCCTTGACCGCTCGCCGCTGTACAGCGGAATGATCAAAGGCATTGGTCCGCGGTACTGCCCCTCGATCGAGGACAAGATCGTGCGCTTCGCGGAGAAGGAGCGCCACCAGATCTTCGTGGAGCCGGAAGGGCGCACCACGACGGAGGTGTACGTGAATGGCTTCGCCACGAGCCTTCCGGAAGATGTGCAGCTCCGGGCTCTGCGCACGATCCCTGGCTTCGAACGGGCGGAGGTGACCCGGCTGGGATACGCGATCGAGTACGACTTCTTTCCTCCCACGCAGTTGAAGCCCACGCTGGAGAGCAAGCGGGTGGAGGGGCTGTTCCTGGCGGGGCAGATCAACGGCACCTCGGGCTACGAGGAGGCGGCTGCTCAGGGGATTGTGGCGGGGATCAACGCGGTGTTGAAGCTCCGGGGGGAAGGGGAATTTGTGTTGAGCCGAGCGGATGCCTACATCGGCGTCCTTGTGGACGACCTGGTGACGAAGGGCACGGACGAGCCCTACCGGATGTTCACTTCGCGAGCGGAGTACCGCCTGTTGCTGCGTCAGGATAACGCGGATCTGCGGCTCAGCGAGAAAGGCTACGCCGTGGGTCTGCTGGCTCGGGAACGCTACGGATACGTCGCCCGCAAGAAGCGGGCTCTGGAGGAGAGCCTGGACTGGTTGCGACGCACCAAGGTCCAGCCCGAGGAGGTGCGGGCCGTGCTGGAGCGGCGGGGATCGAGCGTGCCGTCGGAACGCGTGAGCGTGTATCAGTTGCTCCGGCGACCCGAGGTGAGGCTGGCGGACCTGGCGGGAGTGGAAGGGATCGGGCGTCACCCGCTATTCGCGCGTCGGGATGAACGACTCTGGCGGGAGGTGGGCCAGCAGGTGGAGATCGAGGCCAAGTACGACGGGTTTGTCCAGCGCCAGCTCGCCCAGGTGGAACGGATGAGGCGGCTGGAGGACAAGCTGCTGCCTCCGGACGTCGACTACTGGAAGTTGGACGGCCTATCGATGGAGAGTCGGGAGAAGCTAAGCCGGGTGCGGCCGAGGTCGGTGGGGCAGGCGGCGCGCATCACCGGGGTTTCGCCGTCGGATGTGGCCATGTTGCTCGTGTACCTCGAGAAGGGCTTTCCCGCGAGGCAGGGAGCGTGAGGCCGCGGCGAGAGGGCGCGAGTGTTTCACGTGAAACATTGGAGGGGGTAGAGCGCCGGCTGCGGTCGTTAGGGCTTCCCTGGGACGGCGAGCACGAGGGCCGGTGGCGACGGTATCTGCAGTTGTTCGAAGAGTGGGCCGACCGGGTAAACCTGGTGTCGCGGCGGGATAGGTCCGGGTGGGTGGAGAGGCACGCGCTGCCATCGCTGGCGCTGCTGGAAGTGGTGAGGTTCGAGCCCGGCGCCTGGATCGCGGACGTCGGCTCGGGAGGGGGATTCCCGGGGATGCCACTGGCGCTGGCTCGGGACGACTGCTTTTTTGTGCTGATCGAATCGAAGCGCTGGCGCTCGCTGTTCCTGCAGGAGTTGGTCGATGAGCTTGCTCTGACGAACGTCGAGGTGGTGGGACGACGCGTGGAGGAGCTGTGGGTGCAGCGGCGCTACAGGGGGAGGTTTCAGTACATCACAGCCCGGGGAGTAGCGGATCTCACAACTCTGTGGACCTGGACGCGGGAGTTGCTGGCCGAGGGCGGCGAGCTCCTGGCCTACAAAGGACCGGAAGATGCGGCCGCCGAAGCCCGAGAACTCCAACGCCGCGCGCAGGGGACGATCGAGGTGCGCCAGATTCCTCTGCCGGGTAGTCGCGGGACGGTGATCGTTGCGGTACGGAAAACGAGAGAAGGACGATGGCCACGCTACAGAGACGGAAGCACGACGGAGTATTCGAAGAACTCAGGAATCTGATCACGGAGAAGCGGAATCCGCGGACGATGGACCTCGATCGTCTGTCGACCGAGGAGATTCTGCGGCGGATCAATGCCGAGGACAAGACGGTTCCGCTTGCAGTGGAGAAGGAGATCCCCTACATTGCTCAGGCGGTGGAGATCGTGGTGGAGGCCTTCCGGAACGGTGGCCGACTGTTCTACGTGGGGGCTGGCACGAGCGGGCGGCTCGGCGTGCTGGACGCGTCGGAGTGCCCGCCCACGTACGGGACGGACCCGGAGATGGTCCAGGGCCTGATCGCTGGCGGTTACGCGGCTCTGGTGCGCGCCCAGGAGGGGGCGGAGGACAGTCGGGAAGACGGTGCCCGTGATCTCTTGGAACGGGGATTCTCCGCGAAGGATGTGGCGTGCGGAATCGCGGCGAGCCGGCGCACCCCCTACGTGGTGGGGGCTATCGAAGCTGCGCGACAGGTCGGCGGGAAGACGATCTACGTCACGTGCACGCCCAGGGAGGAGATGAGCATCGAAGTGGATGTGGCTATTTGCCCGGTAGTGGGCCCGGAAGTAGTGATGGGCTCCACGCGCATGAAGGCCGGGACTGCCACAAAGCTGGTGCTGAACATGATCACCACCACCGCCATGGTGCGCCTCGGCAAGGTGTACGAGAACATGATGGTGGACCTGCAGATGAACTCGCGCAAACTCGAGGAGAGGTCCAAACGCACCGTAATGATGGTCACCGGTGTGGACTACGACACGGCCGAGCGCGTGCTGGTGGAGGCGGGTGGGCACGTGAAGACAGCGCTGGTGATGCTGCTGGGTGGCGTCGACGCCAATGAGGCCAGGCGGGCGCTGCAAGAGGCGGAGGGTTTCGTGCGCCGGGCGATCGAACTGGCTTTGGAAAGTGGGTCTCAGACGTCGTGAAGGAATCAATGTGCACGGGGAATGGTCGCTGAGTTCCTGAAAAAGAAACTGCGGCGGGGATCTGTCTACGGTCGGGCGCTCGACGTGCTCGAGCGCCACGGACACCTGGGCGTGAAGGGTGCGGCGGGGTCCCTGCGGGCTCTGCTGGTGGCGAGCATTGTGGAGGACCTGGCGCGGCCACTCCTGTACGTTTGCTCCGAGGAAGAAGAGGCCGCCTGGGTTCGGGAGGACCTCGGGACCTTCTTCGGGGAAAGGAATGGCACGTACCTGTTTCCCGAGGGGCGGTCTCTCATCCGGCTCGCCGGCGGGATCTCGGCCACGCTGAACCGTCAGCGCGCGGAAGCGCTCCAAGCGCTCGCTCGCGGCGAGGTGCGCGCCGTTGTGGCCAGCGCTTGTTCGCTCGCCGAGAAGCTCGTCATGCCGAAACGGCTCACCAGCCAGGTGCTGGAGTTCCGGGTCGGAGAGGAAGTGGACTTTGAGGCCCTGCCGCAGTTGCTCGTCGACATGGGGTTCGTGCGAGAGGACCTTGTGGAGCGGCCGGGCGAGTTCAGCCTGCGTGGCGGCATTTTGGACGTGTTCTCGCCGCACGCGAATCTACCGGTTCGTCTGGAGTTCTTCGGCGATCAGCTGGAGTCCATCCGCGAGTTCCGGCCGGAGGATCAGCGGTCGATGCGCAGACTGGAGAAGACGGTAATCTTCCCGCCCGCCGCGGCGGAGCCGGCCAGCGCGCCTGAACGCGCGGCCACTCTGGTGGACTATCTCCCGGAAAACACGATCGTCGTGCTCGAGGACCCGGCGCGGGTGCGCGAGGAGATCCAGAAGGCGCGAGAGAAGTCGGCGGAAGGGGTCCTGACGGGCGAACCGGTTGCCTACGAGGATCCGGACCGGGTGTTTGAGATGTTCGATCTCTTTCGCACCGTGCACTTGTACACGTTGTACCCGGAGACAGGGCCGGTGGTGGATCTTGGGGCGCGGCGACAGGATCCGCTGGCGGGGAATTTCTCGGCCCTGGCCGAACTGTTCCACACCTTGAGGTCCAGGGGCGACGACACGGCCATCGTGCTGGCCTGCGAGAACCGCTCCCACCGGGATCGAATGCTGACAATCCTCGAAGAGGAAGGGGTCGACCTCACGTCTGTCCACGTGGTCGAATTGCCAGTGCATCAGGGCTTCCTGTGTGAGACGACGGGGCTTCACGTCCTTACCACTCACGAATTCTACGGGAGAGTGCGGCGCCGAACTCCGGTTCGTTCGGCTGTTCCCGTCTCACCGCTGCGTCGGCTTCGGGCTCTCAGCAAAGGGGACTTCGTCGTCCACACGGACTACGGAATCGGACGTTTTGAGGGGCTGCAAAAGATCACGGTGGCTGGCTCGGAGAGGGAGTGCGTTGTGCTGACCTACGAGGGGGGCGACCGGGTGTACGTGCCCCTCGAGCGCATGGATCGCATCGAGAAGTATTCTTCCCGAGAGGGCGTGCAGCCGAAGCTCAGTCGCCTGGGCACGGCGGATTGGGAGCGACTGAAGAAGCGGACGAAGGAGAAGGTGAAAGAGATCGCCCGCGAGCTAATCCGCATCAACGCGGAGAGAAAGCTGCGGGCCGGTCACGCGTTCTCGCCGGACAGCCAGTGGCAGCACGAGCTGGAAGCCTCCTTCCCTTTCGAGGAGACGCCAGACCAGGCGAAGGCGATTGAGGAGGTGAAACGCGACATGGAGAGCCCGCAGCCGATGGATCGCCTGGTCTGCGGTGATGCAGGCTACGGGAAGACGGAGGTGGCGCTGCGAGCGGCATTCAAAGCGGTGAACGACGGCAAACAGGTAGCCGTCCTGGTGCCGACGACGATCTTGGCCGAGCAGCACTACGAGACTTTCCGAAGCCGTCTGCAGCCCTTTCCAGTGACCGTGGAGGTGCTGTCCCGTTTCAAATCGGCCAAGGAACAGCGGGAGATTCTGCAAAAGCTGGCATCGGGGAAGGTGGACATCATCATCGGTACCCATCGGCTCCTGAGCGACGATGTGCGTTTCAAAGATCTCGGACTTCTGATCATTGACGAAGAGCAACATTTTGGGGTGCGGCAGAAAGAAAAGCTCAAGAAATTGAAGGTCACGGTGGACGTGCTCAGCATGTCGGCTACCCCCATTCCCCGTACTCTGCACATGGCGCTGGTGGGGGCGAGGGACCTATCTGTGATCAACACCCCTCCGCGCGATCGCCTGCCGATCCACACGGAGGTGCTGCCTTTCAACAAAGACGTCATTCGGAGGGCCATTCTGCGGGAGGTGGACCGGGGTGGCCAGGTGTTCTTCGTCCATAACCGCGTCCGCTCCATTCAGGCCATGCTTGGGATGCTTCGCCGACTGGTGCCGGAAGTGGATTTCGGGATGGCTCACGGCCAGATGAAGGAGGCCGAATTGGAGCGGGTGATGCACGAATTCCTCGGGCGCAAGTTCCACTGCCTGGTTTCGACCATGATCATCGAGTCGGGCCTGGATCTGCCCAATGTGAACACGCTGATCGTCAACCGAGCGGACCGATTCGGCTTGTCTCAGTTGTACCAGCTCCGTGGCCGGGTGGGCCGTTCGAGCGTGAAGGCCTACGCCTACCTACTGACGCCGCCGCTCGAGACGATGACGAAGGAGGCCATCCAGCGGCTTCAAGCGATCGCCGAGCTCACGGAACTGGGATCCGGCTTTCAGATCGCAATGCGGGATCTCGAGATCCGCGGCGCCGGCAACCTGCTGGGCCCCGAGCAGAGCGGCTTCATCGACGCGTTGGGATTCGATCTCTACTGCAAGATCATTGACCAGGCGGTGCGAGAGCTCCGGGTCGAATTGGCGAAAGAACCGGAGTTGCCCGAGGCGAGCCAGATCGAGACGCGGGTGGAAATTGACGCCGACGCATACCTCCCCGAGGAGTACGTACCTCTGCCGGACGAGCGGGTGGATTTCTACCGCCGTCTGATCCGCGCCACAGATCTGCGGGAGGTGGAGGAAGTGCGCGAGGAGCTGGAGGATCGCTTCGGTCGCTTGCCGCAACCAGCCCGACATCTCCTGGCGTACGTGGGGCTGAAGATCCTCGGGGCGAGGCTGGGGTTGGCGCGAATTCGCCTGCGCGGGACCTCGCTGGAGGCGTGGTTCGACTCAGAGGTGAACTCCGACGCAAAGCACCTGATGGAGAGGTTACAACGGCTCGTGCAAAAGAGCGAGTACCCGATTGAACTCGTGGGGAGCCGCGAGGTCGGCCTGCGGGTTTCTCTGCAGAACCATCGTCTGGTGACGGAGGAAGCCCTCGAGTTCTTGCGACGGGCCGTGTCGTGAGGACTCTGAGGAAGGACGGCTCATTTGCTCGGGCCCGCGCTCCGAGTGTGTGGCTAAGCAATTGTTTTTGCGTGACTAATGGTTGGGTGCTGTCCCGCACAGTGCGGGGCCGCAATGTTTCCTAATCCACCCGTTGGGAGGAGCAACCGGGGAGAGGAGAAGAGCATGTCGATAGGACGGAAAATGGAGCCCCAGATGGGCGCCCGGGCCTGGTTTCTCGCGATGATCGCGCTGCTGTTGGCCGCGGGTTGTGCGCGGGAAAAGGATCCGGTGCTGGCCACGGTGGAGAATTTCGCGATTCGGTACTCCGACGTCGTGAACGAGCTCCGGGATCACGGCCGCCTGCGGAAGGGTGAGGAGCCGAGCAGGGCCCAGGTGGAGAGGACGCTGGAGCGGCTGGTTGAACGCAAGTTGAAGTACCTGGAGGGACTCCGTCGGGGCTACGACAAATCGCCGGATATCGCGCCGTACATCGAGGCCTTCCGGAAAGACATGGCCTACCGGTTGTACCGTGATGACCACGTCATCAAGAAGTTGATTTCTGACAAGGATGTGTGGGAATTCTACCGCAAATACGCGGATCGCGTGAAAGTGCGGCACATCCTCCTGAGAGTGCCGGAGGACGCCACTCAGGATATGGTCGAGGAGGCCAGGGATAAGATTGAAGACATCCGAACCCTAATCCTGGCGGGCGCCAGTTTCGCGGAAATGGCCAGGAAATACTCGGATGAAGCCCAGACGGCTTCCCGGGGTGGCGATTGGGGCTACATTCGCTGGGGCACGGGGCGATTCGACAGCGTGTTCTACGAGGTGGCCTTTTCCCTGAAACCCGGCGAGCTTTCCAAGCCGTTCCGGACGCGGTTGGGCTGGCATCTTCTCCTCTGCGAGGGGAGGCGCAAGCCCTCGCGGGAAGATTTTGAGTTCCGAAAAGAAAAAATGCGCACCGAGCTCATGCGGCAACGGGCCAGTGAGATCGATTCCGCCATGTACGCACTCCGCGACCGCTTGTTCCGGCAGTACAACGTGCGCCTGAATGAGGAGGGTGTGAAGCTGCTCCACGGACGCATTCAGGAAATCGCCACTGACACGACCGTGAAAGCGCCGCAGCTGCGGCGGATTACCCGGACCCGCCAGTTCGAACGCGTTCGCCCTGAGGATCGGCCCGTTGTGTTGTGCTCGTGGGATGGGGGCCGGATCACCGTTGGCGACCTGGTGGATGAGATCGAGCGCCTCAAGGAATATCGGCGACCCGTGCTGGACACGGAACAAAAGATCCGCGACTGGCTCGAGAGGATGGCCTCGCTCCGGGTGATCACGGCGGAGGCTTTTCGCCTCGGCTACCACAAGCGTCCCGAAGTGGTGGCGGAGATCCAGAGACGCCTGGAAGTGATGGTGGCGTCGAAATTTGACCGCGAAGAGATCTACGGGCCCGCGATCCCCAAGAGCGAGGAGGAGCTGCGCGCATTCTACGAAGCGGACCCGAGCCGTTTTCGCGAACCCGAGAAGGCCAAAGTTCAGGAGATCTTCATCCGCCACGACCATTCCCTGGCGGAGAAAGTGGCGAAGATGGCGAAGAGCGGCGCCGATTTCGAGGAGTTGGCGCGGAAGTACAATCAGCGCACGGTGACGAAGGGAAAGAACGGCTGGCTGGGTTACATCAGTGCCGACATGTACGCGAACGTGGGCAAGAAGGCGCTGACGATGAGACCCGGGGAAATCGCGGGACCCATCCCGATGGGCAACAACTTCTCCATCATTCGGGTGGTGGATCGCAAGCCGTCCTACATTCCCAGCTTTGAAGAAGCTCGTTCGAAGGTCAGGAAAGAGTACATCCGCACGAAGAGGGAGGAGCTAAGGCAGCGGTGGATGACCGAGTTGAGGAAGAAGTACCGCGTCGTGTTGCACAAGGAACGAATTGCTTCCGTGCTAAAGGAGCAGGAGTCCGAGGAGGCGGCGGAATGAGCGGGCGGCGGGTGCGGACTTTCGGGGTGGTGGCGGCGAGTTTGGGGATCTTGCTGGGGCTGAGCTGTGGCCGCGAGGAAGATCGGTCTCACTACGTCGCGATGGTCGGCGATCGCGGACTGGACACAGAGGCGGTTCAGGCTTTGATTCCGAATTCCTCCGGAGATGTGGGGAAACGGACGGAACTGAGGCGTTACGTGGAGAACTGGATCCAGACGGAGTTGCTGGCGAACGAGGCGCGCCGGCGGGGGCTTGAGGACGACCCGGCCATCCTCAGGGAACTGGAACGGGTGAAAGACGAATTGCTGGCACAAGCTGCATTGCGCCTTCTCCTGCCAGATACTTTCACGGTAACGGACCGGGAATTGGAGGAGTACTACCAAGCGAACCAGGAGGCGTATCGTCGGGCGCAGAACGAGGTGCGTCTCCAGCAGATTGTGGTGTCGCAGAAATCGCTCGCGCAGGAAATCTACCGTCGAGCGGTTGGAGGCGAGGACTTTGCGGAGCTGGCCCGGCGCTACTCGAAAGGTCCGTGGGCGGAGCGCGGTGGCGACACGGGTATGGTGCCGTTGGCGAATCTCCCGGCTTCCCTTCGGCAACGGCTGAGACGGGCCAAGACGGGCGACGTGCTGCGGCCCATCCGCATTGAGGACGGGTACCTGGTGGCGAAGGTTCTCGGCCTGTTCCCGGCTGGCTCGGTCCGGGCTCTGGACGAAGTGCGCAGCGAGATCGAGGTGAAGTTGAAGCGCCGCAAGTACCGGAGGGCGTATCGGGCCCTGATCCGGGAACTTTCCACCCGTACGGAAGTGTGGGTGAACGAGAATCTGCTTGGCGAATCGGTTCCTTGAGAGGCGAAGACAAAAGTGCAGCAGTGGCGAATCTCAGCGAGGTGAGGTGCATGATCGCACGCCGGTGGACCACAATTCTGTACGGTGTGCTCGTGTTTGGGTGCCTGCAGGCCCCGGATGCGCTGGCACAACGCGAGCAGGTGCTCGACCGCATAGCTGCCATCGTGGATGACCAGATTATCCTGCAGTCCGAGGTGACCCAAGGGGCGTATTTGGTGGCCCTTCAGATGGGGATCGATCCGGTTCGGCAACCTTTGGAATTCGAGAAACTGAAAAAGCGCACCCTGGACAATCTGATCACCCAGAAGGTACTGTTGGTAGAAGCCAAGGCGGAGACCATCAAGGTCGACGACGGTCAGGTGGATCAACTCCTCGACCAGCAGATGCGAATGCTCCTGGACCGCTTTGGCTCCGAGGAGAAGGTGTCGGAATACTTCGGTCAGCCGCTGAACAAGATCCGGCGCAGCTACCGCGAGGAGATTGTCAACTCTTTGTTGATCAACAACTTACAGCACCAGAAGTTCAGCAACCTCAAGGTCAGTCGTAGGGAGGTGGAAGAGTTCTACCGTACGCACAAGGATAGCCTGCCGGAGCTGAAAGCGAGCGTAAACATCAGTCACATCCTTGTGGAAGTGAAGCCGGGCACCGAGGCGGACCACCGTGCTTATCAGAAGGCGAAAGAGCTGCGCGAGCGCATCCTCAAGGGCGAGGATTTCGCGGAGCTGGCGAGGAAGTATTCGGACGATCCTGGGTCAGCCTCCCGCGGGGGTGAGCTGGGCTTCATGACCCGTGGGGACTTTGTGCAGGAATTCGAGGAAGCTGCGTTCGCGCTGGAGCCGGGCCAGATCTCGGAGGTGGTGAAGACCCGATTTGGTTACCACATCATCCAGTGCATCGACAAGCGGGGCGACAAGATCAATGTACGGCACATTCTGATCGCCGTTCCGACTCTGAAAGAGGACGAAGAGGCGGCTCTGAGGAAGATCACCGAGATCCGCCGAAGGATCGTGGAGGAGGGCGAGAGCTTCGAGGAGATGGCGAAACAGTACTCCGACGATGAGACCACCCGGGAACGGGGAGGCCTACTCGGTTGGTTCGAGCTGGACAAATTTGCCGAGACGGCTCAGGAATTCCGCGCTGTGGCGGAGACGCTCAAGGTGGGGGAGGTCTCTGCACCTTTCAAGACCCGGTTTGGCTATCACATACTGAAAATGAACGATCGGCAGGAGGCCCGCCCCCTCTCGCTAGAGAGGGACTGGGACAAGGTCGAAGCCATGGCGCTGGACTACAAGCGGCAGAAGAAGTTCAAAGAGTGGGTCGAGGAGCTGAAGAAGGATCTGTACATCGAGGTCAAAGTGGAGTAGCGTCGGTTTGTGACGCGGGCGACGGGGGTTCCTGCACCTGAACGGGGCCGACCGAAGGAACCTCCGGGCGCTCAGGGAGCTGGGCGCGTGTACTCGTGACGCCGCGATCTATCTCGCCAGGGATGTTCCGTCACGGTTGTCGGGATGGATGGCGGGGGTTAGAGCACGCTGCGACGCCTCGCTGAGACTCACGGGTGGTATTTTCGAATAAGTTCAGCGATGCGCCCGAAACAGCGCGTGGATTCTTCCTGGTCCTTTTCCTCGAAACGGTCCATGAACTCCGCGAAGACGTCCACCAGCAGATCTTTCCGCTCTTGCGTGATTCGCTGACCCTGGTCATTGAGTCTGAGGATAGCCTGGCGACGATCCCTGCCACCGCTCCCCTTCACCAGAAAACCTTTGGCCACCAGGCGGTTTGCGAGCTCTGTGCCGGTAGAGGGGGCTAGCCCAAGCTTTTCGCAAAACTCGCCCAAACTCAGCGCTCCGTGCACGTGCACCACAATCAGGGCCTGGTACTGGCGCATGGTCAGCACTTCTTCTTCCGGCCGAGGCGGGCGGATATCGTGGAAGGCCCCCATGATCACCGGCACCGCATCAGCAATGCGCATCGCCCTTGAGTTTGCTTCTCTCATCATCTCCACCTGACGCTGTTTGGATGATAGTCCATCGCCCTGAGGTTCGTCCCGTAGCTCACAACGGAGTGCGGACCGGAAACGCTCTGTCTTCCTATTCCTGCTGCGTCAGATTGGCCGTTCTGAGCCTGAAACCTGCGGATGGCTTGGCGCTGGGGCATGCTCGCCGACTTCCAAAAAGCCGCGGGGGCGCAAGGCGCGCAGAGCACAACGACGCGAAGCAAAGGAGATGCGCAAACCGTGCGCACACGGAAAGCACCACCCGGTCCGACCAACAGCCGAAGCGTACCGCTCCCGGGCGACGCAAGGAATGAGCTTCGGCGGTCAGGGAAAGCTGTCGGGTTCGGTACCGTTTGCGCCTGAGGTTTCCGCCGTTGGGTACTGCGGGAAGGCGAGCAATCAAGTCGGCATGCGGAAAGTGCCTCTTGCGAGGCCCAAGCTGGGCACACTTCTCTTCGGACGGAAAGACTTTGCGCAAAGCTCCCTGCGACCTCTGCGACCTTGCGGTGAAAATGCGTTCTCGGCTTCTGGCCAAAGTTAAACGGAAATGGACGTAGTAGAACTATCAGCTCCGCCGATACTATTACCAGAAAGTAAATTCTCGCCCGTCTACTGTCAAGAAGTGAGGTAGGGACTTTATGGAGCAGCGGACACCGCACGAACGCGGGGCCCAAAGCGCTGGGGCCTCGTAGATTGGGCCTTGACTGGGGACGGGCTTTTGTCTATCTTGCAATAAAGTCCCCGGACCGGAGCGAGGGGGTGGCGCTCCGCTGAACCCGCCGGTGGGTCGTCTTC
>CAYXFI010000080.1:0-12534 GCA_964464205.1 uncultured Cytophagia bacterium | reverse complement strand
CGATCACCCTTTCCAGTAGGTTCGATCACTTGTACCGGTAGACGATTCTCCCGCGCGTGAGATCGTAGGGCGAAAGCTCCACGGTCACCTTGTCGCCGGGCAGAATCCGGATGAAATGCATCCGCATCTTGCCCGAGATGTGGGCAAGCACCTGGTGGCCATTCTCCAGCTCCACGCGAAACATCGCGTTGGGCAGGGTCTCCACCACCGTGCCGTCCACCTGAATGCCCTTTTCCTTCGCCATGGTGTCTCTCTTCCCTGTTCGGCTTCCCTCTACAGGCCCTCGGTCAGCACATCAGCCTCGCCATCGGTGATCGCAATGGTATGCTCGAAATGAGCTGCCGGACGTCGATCTTTGGTGTACACCGTCCAGCCGTCCGCCCCAATCTCAATTTCGTGTGTACCCGCGTTCACCATCGTTTCAATAGCGAGGGTCATTCCCCGCCGCAATCTCGGCCCGGTTCTGGGCGTGCCGTAATTGGGAACTTCCGGCTCCTCGTGCAGGTTTCGCCCGATCCCGTGTCCACAGAACTGACGCACCACGGAGAAGCCGCGCGCCTCCACCGTCCGCTGAATCGCCCACGAGATGTCTCCCACTCGGTTCCCTTCGCGCGCAGCCGCAATGGCCTCCGCAAGCGCGTCGCGCGCTGCATCCATGAGGCGCCGCTTTTCCTCCGATATCTCCCCCACGGCGTACGTTTTGGCAGCGTCGCTGTAGTAGCCGTCCAGCACGATGCCCATATCCAGCGACACCAGGTCCCCGGGCTGCAAGGTGCGCTCGCCGGGGATCCCATGAATCACCTCTTCGTTGATCGACACGCACACGCTCGCGGGGTACCCACGGTAGCCTTTGAACGCGGGCGTGCCTCCGTGCGACCGGATGAAATCCTCCACAGCACGGTCAATCTCGATCGTCTTCACCCCCGGAGCAACGAGCTTCTCGGCTACGCGGAACGTTTCCACCAGGAGCTGGCAACTGCGCCGCATCCGCTCAATCTGCTCCGGCGACTTGATGACGATCATGCGATCCCCGCGTTTCGCAATGCGCCCAGGACTCGCTCGCGGACCTGCTCGATGCTTCCGTTGCCATCCACAGAGACGAGCAGGCCCCGATCCCGATAGAACTCCACAAGCGGCGCCGTCTGCTGATGGTACACCCGCAAACGATTCCGCACCGTCTCCTCGCGATCATCGCTCCGCTGGATCACCTCTCCCCCGCACTCGGGACACCGCCCGTCCGCTGGCGGAGGATCGTACACCAGGTTGAAGATCCTGCCGCATCTGCTGCACACTCTACGGCTCGTCAACCTGCGGACGATCTCCTCCTCGTCTACGTCCAGCTCCAACACAGCGTCGAGGCTCCAGCCGAGCTTCCGCAAAAGATCGTCCAACGCTTCGGCCTGCGGCACCGTACGGGGAAACCCGTCCAGCAAGAAGCCGGGAGCGCAGTCCGATTCGCGCAAGCGCTCCTCAATCAGGCCGATCATCACTTCGTCGGGCACGAGCTGTCCCCCGTCCATGTAGCTCTTCGCCTTCCGGCCGAGCTCGGTGCCCGCCGCCACTGCCGCACGCAGAATGTCGCCCGTCGAAATCGCGGGGATGCCAAACTTCTCGCTCAACCACCCCGCATGAGTTCCTTTCCCAGAGCCTGGTGGTCCGAGCAGGATCAGTCGCAAGCTTTCTCCCTCAGGCGAAGCGTCTCCGTCCGCGGATCTTGCCGGATTTGAGCAACCCATCGTAGTGACGCATCACCAGATGCGCTTCGATCTGCTGCAGTGTGTCGAGAGCCACACCCACCACGATCAGCAGCGAGGTTCCGCCGAAGAAGCTGGCGAAACCGTACGAAACGTTCGTGAACCGCGTCAAGAAGTACGGCAGAATGGCCACGATCGAAATGGCGATGGCGCCAGGCAGCGTGATCTTGGTCAGGATGTTGTCGATGTACTCAGCCGTGCGCTTGCCCGGGCGCACGCCGGGGATGAATCCGCCGTACTTCTTCATGTTGTCCGCCACGTCCACCGGATTGAAAGCGATCGCCGTGTAGAAGTACATGAAGAACACAATCAGGACCGCGTACACAATCCAGTAGACGAACGACTCGAAACCGAAGTACATGTTGATCGATTGCACGAACTCCGAATTCGGGAAGAACGTGGCGATCGTCTGCGGCACGAACATGATCGACTGAGCGAAGATGATGGCCATCACTCCGGCCATGTTCACCCGCAGAGGAATGTGCGTGCTCTGGCCACCGTAGATCTTGCGGCCCACCACGCGCTTCGCGTACTGGACCGGGATCTTACGCGTGCCCTGCGTCAGCACGACGACGAAGGCCGTGACCGCCACCATCAGTGCCCAGAGGAATACCTCCATCAGCAGGGCGCGGTTGCCCGCCTGCAGTTGCTGCAGCTCGTCGATCACCGCGTTCGGGAATCGGGCCACGATGCCCACGAAAATGATCAGCGAAATCCCGTTCCCGATTCCCCGCTCGGTGATCTGCTCACCCAGCCACATGATGAAGACTGTGCCCGTGGCCAGCGTGAGCATCGTGAGCAGGCGGAATGCCATCCCCGGATTCGGCACTACCACCAGGCCGGAGGGCGTTTGCCCCAGGCTTTCCAGGAACACCGCCACGCCGTAGGCCTGGAGGGCCGAGATCAGCACTGTCCCGTACCGCGTGTACTGATTGATTTTCTTCCGTCCCTCTTCGCCCTCTTTTTGCAGCTTCTGGAAATAGGGGAACACAGCGCCCAGAAGCTGCAAAATGATCGACGCCGAGATGTAGGGCATGATGCCCAGGGCGAAGACGGTGGCTCGACGGAACGCACCACCGGCGAACAGGTCGTAGAGACCGAGCAGTCCTCCGCCTGCCCGCGCTTGTTCGAAGAACTCAATCAGCGCCTGGCCGTTCACGCCAGGGATGGGCACGTGTCCACCGATGCGGTAGATAATCAAAATGCCGAGTGTGTAAAGAATCCTACGCTTGAGTTCCGGAATACGGAAAATATTCTGGAATTTCTCCATCATAGGACGGTGGCCCTCCCGCCTGCGGCCTCGATCTTTTCACGGGCAGACTTGCTGAACGCGTTGGCAACCACGTGCAGCGCCTTGGTGAGGTTCCCGTCGCCCAGGATCTTCACGGGCTGATCCGCCTTCTTGATCAGACCCTTCGCCCTGAGGACTTCGGGCGTCACCTCTTCCACCCCTTCCAGCCGTTCCAGGTCGCCCACATTGACCACCTGGTACTCGACCCGGAAGATGTTGCGGAACCCGCGTTTGGGGACCCGGCGCTGCAGCGGCATCTGCCCGCCCTCGAACCACGGGCGATTTTTGTGTCCCGACCTCGAACGCGCCCCTTTGTGTCCGCGGCAGGAAGTACCACCGTGGCCCGAACCCTCACCGCACCCGACTCGCTTGCGCTTCTTCTTGGCGCCGGGTGCCGGCTTCAGATCGCTGAGATCCATCCGTCACCTCTTGCGTCGAACGTCTACTCCACGTATTCCACTTTGACCAGGTGCCGTACCTTGTCCACCATGCCCATGATAGTGGGCGATTCCATGTGCTCCACTGTCTGGTGCATCCGGCGCAGCCCCAGTGCGCGAACCGTCGCGCGCTGCTTGGGCTTCTTGCCGATCGTGCTGCGAATCAGCGTAATCCGAATCTTCCTCGCCTTGGCTTTCTTCGCCATCGTTCGTCACTCTACTGGTTTTGCTCGGCCGTCTGCTGCTCCGCTTCCTGCGTTTCCGCCTCGGCGTTCACAGCGGGCTGCTCCACCTCCGGCATGCCCAGAATCTTGCGCGGCGGAAGCCCGCGCCTCCTCACCACCGTCGACAGGTCCAGCAGGGTCGTCAGAGCCTTCATCGTAGCCTTCACGGTGTTGTGCGGGTTCCGGGAGCCGACGCATTTTGTGAGAACGTCTTTGATGCCGGCCAACTCTACCACCGCGCGCACCGCACTCCCGGCGATCACCCCGGTACCGGGCGCCGCAGGCTTCAGCAGGACCTTCGCCGCCCCGTACTTGGCCATGATGGCGTGGGGAATCGTGCCGTTCACCACCGGCACGCGCACGATGTTCTTCTTCGCCGCTTCCACGCCCTTGCTGATGGCGTCGGTCACTTCGTTCGCCTTGCCCAGCCCCACGCCCACGTGGCCGTTGTAGTCGCCCACGACCACGATGGCGTTGAAGTGGAAACGGCGCCCACCCTTCACCACCTTGGCCACTCGGTTGATCTGAACGACTCGCTCTTTCAGATCCAGCTCATTTGGATTGATTCGTTCCCGCACGGCTCCCTCGGAAGCTTACCCGTCTATTCCCAACCGCTCAGAATTCCAGGCCACCTTCCCGGGCACCCTCGGCCAGTGCCTTCACCCGACCGTGATAACGATACCCGGCGCGATCGAACACCACTTTCGTAATGCCGAGTTCCTTGGCCTTCTCCGCAATCGCTTTGCCCACAATCCGGGCCTTCTCAACCTTCCCCTGAACGCCGTCCAGCCGCTCCCGAACCCACGGGGTCAACGTCGAGACCCCGGTAATCGTGCGCTGATTCAGGTCGTCCACCAACTGAGCGTACACGTGCTTCGCGCTCCGAAACACGACCAGACGGGGACGCTCCGGGGTACCCGAAATCTTCTTCCGAATTCGTTTCTTACGTCGAAGTCGAGCTTCCAGCTTTGGGTTCTTCTTGCCCATTCCTCACACCTTACGAGTGCACTGTCGCAGAGATCGAATGGCGAATTATCGCGCCCCAGCCTTGCCAGCTTTGCGGCGTACGTATTCTCCCACGTAGCGAATGCCCTTGCCCTTGTACGGCTCCGGTGGGCGCACGGCGCGAATCCGCGCAGCCACTTTGCCCACCAGCTCTTTGTCGATCCCGGAAACCTTGATCAGGTTTCCTTCCGTGGTGATTTGAATGCCTTCCGGTGGCACGAACACCACCGGGTGGGAAAAGCCCATGTACAACGTCAGGCGATTTCCCTTCACCTCGGCCCGGTACCCCACCCCCTCAATCTGCAACTGCTTCTCGAACCCCTTGCTCACGCCCTCCACAGTGTTGGCGATGAGCGTGCGCGTGAGGCCATGCAGGGAGCGATGAATCTTGCTTTCGGTCGGACGCGAGACCACAATTTGCCCGTCCTCGATCTTCACCTGCATGTCCGGGTGGAAGGGCTGACGCAGCTCCCCTTTGGGGCCCTTCGCCACCACCACGTTCTTCTCAATGGAGACCTCGACCCCCTCCGGGATCGGGATCGGTTTCTGACCTATCCGCGACACGTCAATCTCCCTACGTTGCACACGTCCGCAAACCGTACCCGTTCGTCACCAGACGTAGCACAGCACCTCGCCGCCCACGCGTTCGCGCAGGGCTTGCTTGTGCGTCATCACGCCCTTGGAAGTGGAGAGAATGGCGATGCCAAGGTTGTTCATCACCCTGGGCACCCGATCCACACCCACGTAGATCCTCCGGCCCGGCTTGCTGATCCGTTTGAGGTTCGTGATGGCCGGAACCTCGTTTTCGTCGTACTTGAGGTAGATCCTCAGGATCCCCTGCTTGCCGTCCTCGATCTCCACAAACCTGTGAATGTAGCCCTCTTCCAACAGCACGCGAGCGATTTCCCGCTTGAGCCGGGAGGACGGCGCGTCGACCCTACGATGTTTGGCCCTGATCGCGTTGCGAATGCGCGTCAAGAAATCCGCAATTGGATCCGTCATCGACATCGAGTTGCTCCCTACCGTTTGCGCGTTACCAACTGGCTTTCACCACGCCGGGGATCTGCCCCTGCAAAGCCAGCTCCCGCAGGCAGATTCTGCACAGGCCGAACTTCCGGTAGTAGCCCCGCGGCCTGCCGCAGCGCTTGCAACGGTTCCGGTAACGAACCTTGAATTTCGGCTCCTTGTGCATCTTCGCTATGTGACACTTCCTCGCCAAGATCGACCTCGCGCTTTCTAAGTCCAGTGTCTACGTGGTCTTCCGAAATGGCATGCCGAAGGCGGACAGCAGCTCGTACGCCTCCTCGTCCGTTTCGGCCGTCGTCACGATCGTGATGTCCATCCCCCGGATCTTGTCCACTTTGTCGTAGTCGATCTCGGGGAAAATGATCTGCTCGCGCACACCCAGGCTGTAGTTGCCCCGCCCGTCGAACGACTTGTCCGACAGGCCGCGAAAGTCACGGATACGCGGGATCGCGATCGTGATCAACCGATCCAGAAACTCGTACATCCGCCAGCGCCGCAGAGTGACCTTGCAACCGATGGGCGTGCCGGCCCGCAGCCGGAAGTTGGAGATCGCCTTCTTGGCCTTGGTGATCACGGGCTGTTGCCCGGAGATCACCCGCAGATCCTCCACGGCCGACTCCAAGAACTTCGGGTTCTCTGTGGCCTCGCCCACGCCCATGTTAATCACGATCTTCTCCAGCCGTGGTACCTGCATCGGGTTCTTGTAATTGAACTTTTTCATCATGTGCGGTACCACGACTTTCTTGTATCGCTCAATCAGTCTCGGAACGTATCCCATCGCTCACCCTAAGCCTACGCATTGCTCACGATCATCTCGCCACACTTCTTGCACACTCTGACGTGCTCGCGCTTCTGCCGGCGCTCGTTCCACACCGTCTTGCGTCCCACACGGGTGGGCTGACCGCACTTCGGGCAAATCACCATCAGGTTCGAGGCGTGAATCGGCGCCTCTTTCTCGATGATCCCACCCTGGGGATTCTGCTGCGATGGGCGCGTGTGGCGCTTGATGAAATTCACACCCTCCACGATCACCCGGTTGCTCTCCGGGAACACTTTCAGTACCCGGGACACCTTCCCCTTGTAGTTCCCGCTGAGTACCAGAACCTGGTCACCTTTGCGAACATGCATGGCCGGAATCCCTGCTAAGTACGATTACAAAACCTCGGGGGCCAGCGAGACGATCTTCATAAACTCCTTCTCGCGCAGCTCTCGCGCCACTGGCCCGAAAATGCGCGTGCCCCGTGGCTCGAGCGCGTCGTTGATCAGCACGGCGGCGTTGTCGTCGAACCGAATGAGCGAGCCATCGGGCCGCGGCACCTCTTTGCGCGTCCGAACCACTACCGCCTTGCTGATGTCCCCCTTCTTCACCGAACCACCAGGTACAGCCGACTTGACCGTAACCACAATCACGTCCCCTACACTCGCGTAGCGACGGTTGCTACCGCCGAGCACGCGAATGCAGAGGACTTCTTTGGCTCCGGTGTTGTCCGCCACGTTGAGCCTGGACTCCTGCTGGATCATCTCCGAACCTCAGATCACTTCGCCCGTTCAAGGATCTCTACGATACGCCACCGTTTCCGCTTGCTCAAAGGACGCGTTTCCATGATGCGCACGATGTCGCCCTCGCGACTCTCGTTGTTCTCATCGTGCGCCATGAACTTGGAAGTACGCCGGATGTACTTCTTGTACAACGGGTGTTGGATGTAGCGTTCAACCGCTACCACCCGGCTCTTGTCCATCTTGTCGCTGACGACCTTACCGACTCGTACTTTCCTACGACCTCTTTCCGCCATCTACGTTCCTCAGGACTTGGCTTCTTCGGCCTTCTTCTCTTGCTCAGCCGGACTACCGCCCGGGGGCACCCGGATTCCAAGTTCGTACTCGCGCAAAACGGTCTTCATCCGCGCGATGTCCTTGCGGATCTGCCGCAACCGCATCGGGTTGTCCAGCTGGCGCATGGCGTGCTGGAAGCGGAGATTCGCGTACTCCTCTTCCGCATCGCGCAGCCGCAGCTTCAGCTCCTCCACGGGCAGTTGTCTGATCTCCTCAATCCTCATCGTACCGCTTCCTCAGATCTCTTCACGGGTCACAAAGCGCGTCTTGATGGGCAGCTTGTGCGAGGCCAAACGCATCGCCTCGCGCGCCACTTCTTCCGGCACGCCGGCCAATTCGAACAGGATCCGGCCGGGCTTCACCACCGCCACCCAGTACTCCGGATTCCCCTTACCTTTGCCCATCCGGGTTTCCAGCGGCTTCTTCGTCACGGGTTTGTCCGGGAAAATCCGAATCCACAGCCGGCCGCCGCGCTTCACGTGGCGCGTGATGGCCACACGGGCCGCCTCGATCTGACGCGCCGTGATCCACGCCGGCTCCAGCGCCTTCAATCCGTACTCGCCAAAGGCCACCGTGGTGCCGCGCTTCGCCTTCCCTTTCAGACGCCCGCGCTGCTGCTTCCGGAATTTGACACGTTTCGGCATCAACATCGCTATTCGCTCCGCATTGCCAGCGTTCGCAGACCGTCGTCAGCTTTCCGCCATCCCCGGTACGGGCGGAGTGCCAATCACTTCACCTTTGCAGATCCACACCTTCACACCGATCGTGCCGTAAGTGGTGCGGGCAATCGCCCGGGCGTAATCGATGTCCGCCCGCAGGGTGTGAAGCGGAATCCTGCCCTCTTTGTACTGCTCGGTACGGGCCATCTCGGCCCCACCCAAACGTCCCGACACCATGATGCGAATCCCCTCGGCTCCCATGCGCATGGCGGCCACGATGGCCCGCTTCATAGCCCGGCGGAAGGAAACCTTGGCTTCCAGTTGCTGCGCGATGGTCTCAGCCACCAGGTACGCATCCAGCTCGGGCCGCTTGATTTCCACCACGTTCACCTGCACGTCCTTCCCGCCCGTGATGCGCTGGAGCTCCTCGCGCAGCTTGTCCACCTCGGCCCCACGACGGCCGATCACGATGCCCGGCCTGGCCGTGTGGACGGTCAGCGTGACCCGCCGCGGTGTACGCTCTATCTCAATCCGCGAAATCCCAGCCCTCGGAAGCCGCCTGCGGATGTAGTTGCGTAGATACAGGTCCTCGTTCAGCTTGTCGGCGAAATTCTTCTCGTCGAACCAGTTCGATTCCCACGTCTTGATGACGCCAAGCCGAAAGCCGATGGGATTCGTCTTCTGACCCAAAACCTCCTCCTACGTAGCGGTGATCCCCTTATTCCTCTGCTTCCGGTTCGCCTTTGCCCGGCTCTTCGATGTCGGCCACTACCACCGTGATGTGGCACGTGCGTCTCTTCCGCGGCATCGCTCGCCCCATGGAGCCGGCGCGGTAGCGCTTCAGCATGTAGCCCTGATCCACCCGGATCTCCTTCACGTAGACCTCATCCGGCTCCACTTTGGTGCGGTCTTCGTAGTTCGTCATGTTCGCCACGGCCGAGCGAATAGTCTTCTCGATGGGCTTGGCCGCTCGCTTGGTTGAGAAGTGCAGGATGTTCAGCGCCTCGTCCACAACCTTGCCCCGAACGAGATCCGCAACGATCCGAGCCTTCCGCGGCGAGATCCTGACGTATTTGGAAACCGCCCTTGCTTCCATTCCGCTCTCCACTCTCGCTTGCGCTCGCGATCCGCCAGCTACTTCCTCATCCTTGTGGCCTTGGCAGCCTTCCCACCGTGGCCACGGAACGTCCGCGTCGGTGCAAACTCCCCGAGCTTGTGGCCCACCATGTTCTCCGTGATGTACACCGGGATGAATTTGTTCCCATTGTGAACGGCCAGGGTGTGGCCCACAAACTCAGGCGTGATGGTGGATCGCCTGGACCAGGTCTTGATCACTTTCTTCTGGCCAGTCTCGTTCAACTGGCGAATCTTCTTCAAGAGCTTCTCGTCGACAAACGGACCTTTCTTCAGCGAACGCGCCATTTGCGAACCACCTACTTGCGTCTCTGAACGATGTATTTGTCACTCGGCTTCTTGCCACGCGTCTTCTTGCCCTTGGTGAGCAAACCCCACGGCGAACAGGGGTGTCGCCCACCGGAGGACTTCCCCTCGCCGCCGCCCATCGGGTGGTCGATCGGGTTCATGGCCACACCGCGCACGAACGGACGCCAGCCCAACCACCGCGCCCGACCGGCCTTGCCCAGCGTCACGTTCTCGTGGTCCACGTTGCTCACCTGTCCCACCGTTGCCCGGCATTCGAGCGGCACCAGCCGCATCTCGCCGGACGGCAAACGCAGGGTGGCGTACTTACCCTCTTTGGCCATCAGCTGGGCGTAGGTACCCGCGCTCCGCGCAAGCTGGCCGCCCTTGCCCGGTTTCAGCTCCACGTTGTGCACCAGGGTGCCGAGCGGAATATTCCTCAGTGGCAGCGCGTTCCCCACCCGAATGGGCGCATCGGGACCACTCTCCACCATGTCGCCCACTTTCAGCCCAAGCGGTGCGATGATGTACCGCTTCTCACCGTCCAAGTAGTGAAGCAACGCGATGAACGCGGACCGATTCGGGTCGTACTCGATGGCCGCCACCTTGGCGGGCACGCCATCCTTGTTGCGTTTGAAGTCGATCACGCGGTACATCCGCTTGTGGCCACCGCCCCGATGCCGGGCTGTGATGCGACCCTGGTTATTGCGTCCACCCTTCTTCTTGAGCGGTTCCAGCAGGCTCCGTTCCGGCTCCTTCTTCGTGATCTCTTCAAACGTCAGCACTGATTTGAAGCGGAGCCCCGGGGTGACTGGTTTGAACGTCTTGATCGGCATCGTTCAGCTCCAGAAAGCCATCAGCCGGTTGTCCCTTCCATAAATTCGATGGAATCTCCGGGGCGCAGCGTAACGATCGCCTTCTTCCACGTCCGCGTCTTGCCCCGGGTGATGCCACGGCGCGTCTGGGTGCGTTTGCTCTTGCCGTGGACGGTCATCGTGTTCACCTTCTCCACCGAGACGTCGAAGCGCGCTTCCACCGCACGCTTGATGTCGATCTTGGTGGCCTTGCGGTCCACCTCGAACGCGTACTTGCGCTGTGTCTCTTGTAGCTTGAGCGTCTTTTCGGTCAGAATGGGCCGAATCAGAATCTTGTAAGGGTTGCTCATTGTGCCAGCACCTTCTGGATTTTCTCAACCGCGCTCTTTTGCATCAGGACCACGTCGCAGTTGAGCAGATCGTATGTGGAAGCCTGCTCTGCCGGCCGGATGATCAGGTTCGGGATGTTCCTGCCCGCGCGATAGGTCATCGGATCCACACCTGGCGTAAGCAGGAGCACTTTCTTGTCCGTCAGCCCGAGGTTTCGCAGCACCGCGTACATGTCGCGGGTCCTCCCGCTCTCGATCGAGAAGTCTTCCACCAGCTTGATCCGACCGTCGCTGAAGCGCGCGCTGAGGGCCGAGATTCGGGCCAGGCGCTTCACTTTCTTGGGTAAATCGAGGCTGTAGTCCCGAGGCACCGGTCCGAACACTCGACCACCACCCCGCCACAGGGGCGAGCGAATGGTGCCCGCGCGGGCGCGTCCGGTACCTTTCTGCCGCCACGGCTTTCGACCACCGCCCCGCACGAGGGCCCGGTTCTTCGTCATCACCGTCCCTTGGCGCATGTTGGCGAGCTGGGCACGCACCGCCATCCACACCACATGCCGATTGGGCTTGGCACCAAACACGCTCTCGGAGAGCTCAACCTGCTCGCCCGCAGCACTGCCGTCCGTCTTGTACACCTCTGCTTTCATCGTCGCCTACTGTCGTTTGATCATCACGATGCCCTTCACGGCACCCGGAACTGCACCTTTCACCACGATCAGATTGTTCTCCGGGTCCACCTTCACGACCTGCAGGTTCTTCACGGTGACGCGCCGGTTCCCCATTCTACCTGCCATTCTCAAGCCCTTGAAGACCCGCGAAGGGAACGAGGCCTGCCCGATCGATCCGGGGGCTCGCCAGCGGTCCGACTGACCGTGGGTCTTGGGGCCTCCGCCGAAACCGTGGCGCTTCACCACGCCGGCGAAGCCGCGACCTTTGGAGTACCCGGTCACGTCCACCAGATCGCCCTCTTTGAAGATGTCTACCCGGATCTCCTGCCCCACCTGCACGGGTTCGTC
The DNA here is from genome assembly GCA_964464205.1 of uncultured Cytophagia bacterium. Classification (GTDB taxonomy): domain Bacteria; phylum Zhuqueibacterota; class Zhuqueibacteria; order Oleimicrobiales; family Geothermoviventaceae; genus Zestofontihabitans. The sequence continues at coordinate 726 of CAYXFI010000080.1, read as the reverse complement.
CAGCTCGAAGTCGCGGAACTCCCGCAGGATCCGCAGCGCTTTCACCCCGGCTTTCTTGAGGTGACCGAGGAGGGGCTTGTTCAACCGCGATTCTTTAACCTCTTCGAAACCCAATTGCACAGCGTTGTAGCCGTCGGTCTCCTCGGTCTTCACCTGCGTCACGTAGCAGGGCCCCGCTTCAATCACCGTGACCGGGATCGCCTCGCCGCGCTCGCCAAAGAGGCGCGTCATCCCGAGTTTTCGTCCAATGATCCCTACCATGGTCCGTTCTCGCACTGGATTCTCCTGGCGCCCTTCGGCCTCAGACTTTGATCTCCACGTCCACGCCGCCCGGCAGTTCGAGCTTCATCAGCGCATCCACCGTCTTCGGCGTCGCGTTGTGGATGTCGATCAGGCGCTTGTGGATCCGCGTCTCGAACTGCTCACGGGACTTCTTGTCCACGTGCGGCGAACGCAGCACGGTGTACACCGAGCGCTTCGTAGGCAACGGGATGGGCCCCGAGATGGCCGCACCCGTCGCCCGCGCCGTCTTGATGATCTTGTCGGCCGAAAGGTCGATCAGCCTGTGGTCGTATGCTTTCAGTTTGATTCGGATCTTCTGTCCTGGCATGGTGCCCTTCCTAACAAGACCTGATTCCAGGGGTTCTCACTCGATCACCTGGGTAACCACACCGGCGCCGACCGTCCGACCACCCTCGCGAATCGCAAACCGCAAACCCTCCTCCA
>CAYXFI010000079.1:12195-12597 GCA_964464205.1 uncultured Cytophagia bacterium | reverse complement strand
GGCCTCTGTGCCCTCGGTGCCTCTGTGGTTTCTCTGCGCTTTTTCACAAGGCTCCGAAAGGGCTAGGCTTTTCCAGGCCGGCTCGGCGCTCCTGGCCAATGGGCGAAAGGAACAGGGTCACTTTGAACTCCCGTCGACGAGCTCGAGAAGCGTTTGCCCCAGAGTCTCCAGATCGAAAGGCTTCTGCAAGAAGCGGTGTTTGTCGAGCTTAGGTTCGTGCCGGCGGAGCGTAGAGGAGGGGTAGCCTGAAACGAACAGGCCCTTCAGGCCAGGCCGAAGTTGTTCGAGTTTCTCGAGCAGCTCCGGACCGTTCATCCCGGGCATCACCACATCGGTGACGACGACGTCGATCGGCTGGGAGTTCCGGCGGACGATTTCGAGGGCCTTTTCCGCGTTGTCGGC
>CAYXFI010000079.1:0-12185 GCA_964464205.1 uncultured Cytophagia bacterium | reverse complement strand
CGAACTGCGCGATCGCCTTCTCCGTGAGGCGGCGCACCCGATCGTCGTCCTCCACCAGAAGCACGGTCTTGCCCTTCGCCAACGGCAGCAGCCCGGGCTTCTCGCGTTGCTCCCGGGTCCGGGACCCCTCGCAGACGGGGAGGCAGATCTTGAAGGTAGTGCCGACGCCCGGCTCCGAGTACACCCAGATGTACCCGCCGCTCTGCTTCACGATTCCGTACACCATCGACAAGCCCAGTCCGCTTCCTTTGCCGACCTCTTTGGTGGTGAAGAAGGGCTCGAAGATCCGCTTGCGCGTTTCTTCGTCCATCCCGATGCCGGTGTCGCTGATGAAAAGTCCGACGTAGTGGCCGGGACGGGTGGGCTGGTGCAATAGGGCGTACTCCTCGTCCAGGTAGACGTTTCGGGTTTCGATGCGCAGCTCCCCGCCGTGGGGCATTGCGTCTCGGGCATTCACAGCCAGGTTCATGATCACCTGCTCGAGCTGGGCCGGGTCCACCCGCACTGCGCCGGCGTCGGGGGCCAAATCCATCACCAGATCGATGTCCTCACGGATGAGCCGCCGCAGCATCGTCTCCAGTCCGCGTACGATGTCGTTGATGTCCACCACCTGTGGACGCATCACCTGTTTGCGGGCGAAGGCGAGCAACTGGCGCGTGAGCGAAGCGCCCCTCTCGGCGGCTCTCCGCACTTCTTCCAGGTCGGGTCGCAGCGGGTGATCCTCCGGGAGACCGGCCAGCATGAGTTGAACCGAGCCCAGGACGATGGTGAGGATGTTGTTGAAGTCGTGGGCAACCCCGCCAGCCAGCACCCCCACGGTTTCGAGTCGCTGCGCTTGGAAGAGCTGCTCCTGGAGGCGTTTCAGGTCGCGGATGTCTTGCACCGTCGAGCGCAACCCGATGATGTTGCCTTCTGCATCTTTCAGGTAGCGGTCTTCGATCAGAACGGGAACCAGCGTACCGTCTTTGCGCCGCAGAGTGTGCTCCGTCCCTTTGTCCAGCCTCGCCCGACCTTTCAGCTTTTGCAGAATGCAACTGCGGCAGTCTTCGGGATCTGCGCTGAACTCCCAAAACGGCCTCCCCAGCATTTCCTCGCGCGTGTAGCCCAGCAGTTCGACTTCGGAGCGATTGACGCGTGTGATGCGTCCCTCCGTGTCGATTTCGTGGTAACCGACCGGGGCTTCCTCGAAGAGTTCCCGGAAGCGGCGTTCGCTTTCGCGGAGCGCTTCCTCAGCTTTGCGCAGCTCGGTCACGTCTTCGAGGATTCCCACGGTGCCGATCACATTCCCATGCGAGTCCCTCCACGGAAAGGCGTGATCACGGATCCACTTGAGATTTCCGCTTTTGTCGCGGATCTGGTAGGTAGCGCGCCACTCTTCCAGTTCTCCAGCCCGCATCCTGTCGACGGCTCTGGCCTGGGCCGATTCGGACTCCGGGGTTTCCCTCTGGACCACGAGCGAGGAGAAGCCCATGCGGTTGATCTCCTCCATCGTGTAGCCGGTCAGCTTTGTCACGGCAGGGCTGATGTAGTCGTACTGCATTGTGTCGTAGCGGAACCGGTAGAGAGCGTCTCTGGTGGTCTCCATCATCAGCCGGAAGCGTTCCTCCGACTGGCGCAGGGCTTCCATCGCCCGCTTGGTCTCGGTGACGTCCAGAATTGTGGCGATGATCGTCGGTTCCCCGCCGAGTGTGACCAGTGTGCCGTGCGCTTGGACGTAGATCAACTCCCCGTCTTTGCGACGCGCCCGGAATTCGAACTGCAGACTCTTGGTTTCTCCGGTGAAGAGCTTGTGGGTGGCGTTGCAGACGCCCTCCCGGTCCTCTTCTATCACCGGGCAGGCGAGCCCATCCCTTAGGGGGATTTCCGCAACCTCGTAGCCGAAAATGTCGGCGAAGCGGGCATTGGCGTACACCACCCGGTCTTTGGCCAGCATGCACACCCCCACAAGGGATTGCTCCACCAGGGTGCGAAACCGGGTTTCGCTTTCCTTCAGAGCCGCTTCGGCTTTCTTCCTTTCCGTGATTTCGCTCAAAAAATTCAGAGTGGCCGGACGGCCATCCCACTCGATCCGGACGCCGGTCGCCTCGAGCCACTTCACTTCGCCGCTCTTGTCGATGATGCGGAAGGTGTACGGGGGCAAATTCTCTTCTCCGCGGAGCCGCCGACGGTAGCAGTTCAGTACCAGCTCGCGATCTTCGGGATGGACGAGGTTCAGGAAGGGCTTGTAGATCAGTTCTTCCCGGCTGTAGCCTGTGATCTCGCAGATCTTGGGGTTGGCGAATTTGATGAGGCCGTCCTGAGTCACGATGATGCCCTGACCGCCGTATTCGACGACGAGCCTGTATTTCTCATCCGTCGCCGAAAAATCGCTCGATGTTCCCATTTCGGTCCTCTGCGCGGTCATGAGCTGTTCTCTTCACCCTCCGTTGTGTGGAGCGGACTTCGGGATTTCGCCGGGCGCCGTCTGCCTGAGGCACCTTCGTCCGAAGAGACTTGCAGCGTTGCGAGTGGGAGCTCCCAGAACGTGCAATGGAGCGCGTAGTCCCGTTCGTCCGCCATCACCCTCGGTTCCCATCCGGGATGCCGCAGGGCCTTTTGGGGTCCGCAACGCTTGGACGCACTGAGTACCTCGGAGCAGTAGTCGGCACGGGGGTCCGGAACGGGACGTTCCTATCCAGTCAATTGTTTGCTGCACTCATTGTGCCAGGTAGGTCGGACGAGTCCGCTATTTCCCGACTGAATGGTGCACAGGTGCGCTGGCTTGGGCTCGGATGGGAGGCGGCGGAGTCCGGCTTTCGGTACTATCTTGGTTCGCCTCAGCGTCCATGGGAAAAATCTTCCCGGTTGTTTGTCGGCCGTGTTCCTCAGAGCTCCGCTGAACTCCCGCAGGGGGCAAGAAATCTCTGAGAGGGGCGAATCGAAAAACGCTCCGAGCTGGGAGGTAAACGAAAAGCCCCCGCGGAACGGATGCCGCGGGGGCTGGTGTTGCGCGGGATTGCCCCGAGAGCGGCGCTACTTGAGCAGCGTCATCTTGATCGCTTTCTCAAAACCGTTCGCTTTCAGGCGGCGCACGTACGCGTCGCTCGGCAGGAAACTCGCATCGAACTCGAGCTTGTGGATGCCGGCTTCGAGTTTCTCGCCGGAGAGCAGGGTGGCCACTGCGGAACCGTTCACATCAAACACCACCAGGGGCACCTGCGCCGTCCTCGGTAGGTGGAATTCGATCGTCGTAGTCGGGTTGAACGGGTTCGGATAGTCTGGCAGCAGGCGGAAGGTCACGGGCAGCGCCTCAGGTGTCTCGGACTCTACGCCTACTGCCGCGTGGACAGCTTCTGCATTTGCTCGGCCGTGAGAGGTTCCACGTAGAGCATCTGCGAGCTGTCGGCTCCGGTCTTCACAAGGGCCCACTGATTGGGATCGGTCTCTCCAGCGAGATCACCGTTGTAGGTGAGGAAGTCGAGTTTGAAAGCCCGTTTCCAGTCCGGTGGCACCGGCACCACACCCTTGGCATTGATGATTTTCTTCTCAGCGTCGTCCCACCGGGTGAGCACGATCTCGCCGTTCTGGTTGTAGGCCTGAATGTTCGCATTGTTGTGGCAGTCAGTGCAAGCCAGGCCCTTTTTCACTACGGCGTGCGCGGTGTACGGTCCGACCGCGAAGAAAGTCTTGCCCTGGTACGTCAGGGTCATGAACGTCGCGGTCGTGACTTTGCCGGTCTTTTTGTCCCGTGCCAGGAGCACGTAGTCCTTCAGGACGCCCCAGGCCCTCTTCTTGTGCCCCTGAATCAAGCTCTCCAAATGGCAATTGTAGCACGTGATCACCGTCTTCAGGTGGCACGCCTTGCAGTCCACTTTGGCTGTGTGGGTGGTGTGCGCCACGTTGCTGGGCACCTGCTGGTGGCAGTCTTCGCAGCTCTTTTCGATGGCCCCGGTGTCAAACATCGAGGCGTAGCGGGTGCCATCCCCGTGGACGTCCTCGCCGGGATGGCAGGTGGTGCACTGGAATCCCTTCTCGCGGTGCACGTCGCTGAGCTGCAGCTTCATGATCTCGGTCTTCTGGCGCCCGTGGCACCCGAAGCAGAGATCCTGGCTCACACTGTAGCCCTGCGAGAAATCGTGGCAGTCTTCGCAGTCGGGTCGGTAGGTGGACGGATCCACCTGACTGCCGTCCGCATAGGTGGAGGGATGGCAGCTGAGGCACCCGAGATCCTGGATGGGGATACCGGTCAGCGACTCGAAACCACCGTTGGCAGCGCTGTACCACGTGATCTTGCCCTGCCTAGTACCGTGGAGGCTGGTGTAGAACTCATCGTGCATGGTTTCCGAAAGTGCGGTCAGCTCTTCGTTACCCAGGGGCTCGAGGTACATCATCTGCGACGTGTCCGCCTCGGATTTGAGCAGGGCCCACTGGTTCGGATCGGTGTCGCCCGCTGGGTCCCCGTTGTAGGTCAGGAAATCTAGCTTGAACACGTGCCGCCAGTTCGCCGGGATGGGGATCACGCCCTGGGCCGCGATGACCTTCTTCTGGGCGTCATCCCACTGCGCCAACTGGATCTGCTCGCCGGCGTTGATCGCCTGGACGTTCTCGTTGTTATGGCAATCGGAGCAGGTTCTGGGCTGAGCGGTGATGTTGTGGGCGCTGTACGGCGCCACCGCGTAGAAGGCCTTCCCCTGGTAGGTCAGGGTCATGAAAGTGGCCGGGCGCACCTTGCCCGTGTTGGGGTCTTTGCCCAGCAGCACGAAGCCTTTGAGCCCTCCCCAGGTTCTCTTCTTGTGACCCTGGACCAGGCTCTCGAAGTGGCAGTTGTAGCAGGTGATGGAAGAGGTCATGTGGCAGGCGCGACAGTCCACTTTGTCTTTGTGGACGTCGTGGGCGGTATTGCTCACCACTTCCTGATGGCAGTCGGTGCACTGTCTGTCGATGGCGCCGGGCTCGAGCATCGAGGCGTAGGCCGTGCCGTCGCCGTGGGCGTCTTTTTTGGTGTGGCAGTCGGTGCAGGTGAATCCCACGTCCCGGTGCACGTCGGCGAACTGCATCTTCATCATTTCCGTCTTCTGCCGACCGTGACACTTGAGACACTGATCCTGGCTGACCGTTGTGTTCGGCCGATTGTGACAGTCATTGCAGCCAGGCTGGTAGGTGGCCGGGTCCACCTCGGTGCCGTTGGCGTACGTGCCCGGATGGCACTTGAGGCACCCCAGATCCGCGATCGGGATCTGGGTTAGCATTTCGAACCCGCCGTTCGCAGCGCTGTACCAGGTGGCTTTCCCCTGGCGTGTGGCGTGAAGGCTGGTACTGAAGTTGGCTGGATCCTGCGCGGCCAGGATCGCCGGTAGGAGCAGGACTGCCGCCGTGGCCAACCAACGAGTCGCACGCATCGCTCGCCTCCTGTTGCTGGTCCGCTGCTCCTCCTTACACGCCAGCTCTGGCATCGACATCGACTGCCCAGCACAGGCGAGCAACGACGCTGCCGCGCGCGTCCGTTCACCGACTCGCAAGTCGCCGAACGGTCACGACGCCCGTACCCTCACACAGCTCGCCCTAACAGGGCTATCGATGCCAGAGCGTTCGAGGTTGTGCCCCCTCCTATTGGTGACTTGGTTTTTCGGAACTGTAATCACCCCGCCGTTGGTCCGATGAGTGGTTCAGAAGGCAAAGAGCGAGAAAACGAATTGGGAATGAGATGCAGAGAAGAAAAGCCGGACGACCGTGATGTGAGCGGGTTTCTCGACCCGGTTACCTCACCTGCGCCACGTGGGCGACTGGGTGCTTGTGTCGAACACTGTGAATCTGGTCGATCGCGGACGAGAAACCTCTTAGTCCGCAAAACTATAGAGAATTCTGAAGGCAAAATCAAGAAGATCTTTCCGTCTGAATTGGAGCCGAAAGCATCTCTCAATCGCTGTAGCTTTCGGGTGTTTTGAGCTAAGGCATGTGGTTTCTGAAGAATGCCCCCCACGTACAGTACCCCCTTCCTGGGCTTAGCGCAGCTCAGTCGATGGGATCACCGTCCCTGTCCCTCGGCTAAGCCCCACTCTTGCGCACAATGGCCATCACGTTCTCGTCGATCCAGCGGATATCCGATGGATCGGGGAAGTGGGAAATGAGCTGGCGCTCGAACTCGGCGAGCGCTCGTCCGAACTCCTCTGGAGAGTACATCGCGAAAGTCGAGTAGCAGTGATGCTCCGCTCGCTTCAATAGAGTTGGCAGGTCCGCCCTCCGGTGGTACAGAAAGTACTGCAAGCTCTCCAGACGCAGGGTTGGTCGGGCTTCGATGCTCGCCACAAGCTCGGTCCTTTCGTAGAGCCTCGTCTCTTTACGCGCGAAGTCGGGGAAATACCGCCCCCAGATGTTCCTGCGGTTTTGGCTCCGAAAGCGGGTGTACAAAAAGGCTATGCCCCCGGGATGAAGCACTCGCTCCAGCTCCCGGAAGAATCGTTCCCTTTCGAAATGGTGGATGGCATTGAAGGTGAAGAGGCAATCCAGACTCTCGTCGGGGATGGGAAGCGATTCGGCCGCCGCCCGCAGAGCCAGGAAACGACTCAACCCCTGGCGTCGCAAGAAGACGCACAGATGGCGAAGCATGCGGTCGTTGAAATCGACGCAGAGGAGCCTCATGTCCTGGTTCAGCCTCTGGAGCAGCCGCCAGTCGTAGCGGCCGGCGCCGCAGCCGACGTCTGCGGCCAAGCGAGGTCTGACTCGAGAGAGACGAGCGGCGATGATGTGAATGGGGGATTCATCGGTGCGGCGAAGCCTTCGGTAGCGGGACGCGATGCGGGAAAAATGGCGGTAGGTCTGATCTATCCCATGCAATCACCTCCTTCCCAGAGTTTGGTACCCGAACCTACTGCGACGACCCGTGTTGCTGCCCTCCACGGCCGCCCGCGCACGTCTGGAATCGGTACTGCCGAAGGCAACGGAGCGACCCGCTGTCACGGTGGGAGCTGACCGAAGGGGGCCAGGGTAGTCTTCGCGGTGCGCATCCGGAGCAGCCCCGCCAGCGCAACATTCAGGCCTGAACCGGGGTCAGAGCGTCAAACCGGATCAGGGACCGTCGTTCCGTGTCGCCGAACGGACGCAATCGTTGAACGTGGCGGAGCCCGTGCCGGTTCCGGCCGAGCTCCCGAAGACCTTGGCTTAGTGACCTGTGGATCCAGACAATTTGCCCGCCGGATGCGGACAGGCGGTAGGCCCGGGCGAGACGATGGCCTATTCGCACCGGCGGCTGGTGTCTGCAAGAGCCGTGCTGCTCTGCCAACTGCTGCTTGAGGGAAAAAGCCCGTGACAGGCCGGGGCGGCGCAGAACCCGCAACGGCTCGAGCCGCAAAGGGGGAACAGGGCCCGCGTGAACCCGCAGCCTTGGTTTTCGAACGGATTCGGGCGCACGGTCCCAACGGCCGACTGCAGTTCCGTTGGATCCCGGGAAATGACGGACTAGCGCACCAGTTCCGTGGCTACGTTTTCTGGGCCGTGTCGGAGCTACGGCCGCCGTGCTGCTCGCTGCGCTCGACGGGTTCCTGAAGTTCCTGGTGTTCCTTCGGACCCAACGGGTCCACGAGAAGGAATTGGTAGAACTCGGGGGGAGCCAAGTCGGCCCCGCGGTATCCTTTCTGGAACACGTGACGCCGAATGTCCGCGCAGAGGTGACACTTGGCGATGTAGCCTTCTCGGCTCGGTTCAAAACCGAACTCATCGACGGCCCACCGGAAAAGCGCCCCGAGGTCTTCTTCCACTAGCATGCGCAGAACCGGTCGATCCTCCAGCGGGGTGCCTTCTTCGTACAGCCTGCGCAGATCGAAGCCATTGCCCACGGAGATGCCTGCGCACAGGCCGCCCACATAGTTGCCGTACAGGTCGATGTGCACGTGCCCCGGGTAGCCCAGGGATCCCCTGCAGTTCTCGCGGAAGAACGTCTCCGCGGGATGGGCGGCGAAGAGTGAAGCGAGTTTGAACGCGCCCCGACCGTTGGGCACGAACTGATAATCGAACTGAATCTGCTTTGCGAGCCAAGTCTCTGGCACCGAGCGACGGTACTCATCGAAGCGCAACGTGCCCGAGAAGCCCCGGTTACGAAAATGTTCGTAGAAACCGTCCGTGAACAGAAGGACGTTCCACGGGCCGAGTACTTCGCGAGCGATGCGGACGGCCCGCTCTGTACGTTCGAACGGGATGTGCTCGAGGTGAAAAGGGGACACGCTGATGAGGATCGCACGTAGCCCGGCTTCTCGTAGGGTTTCCAGCTTGCTCCGCGCCACGCGGTCGCTTGTCGCCCAGTACGCGTTGGTTTCCACGTACGCGAGCGGGAGGTTTCGCTCGGTGACGATCCGGACGGCCTCTACAAGGAAGTCAAAGCGAATGAACGGTTCCCCGCCCGCCAGATGGATGCTCCGCAGAGAACCCCGGAAGCGCGCCAGCTCGTCGGCCAGGCCGCGGAAATCCTCTTCCGACATCCAGCTTCGAGCCCGAGGTGAACACGAGTACAGGCAGTGTCGGCACTGGTTCGTGCATTGGTAGCTTAGAATGATACCAAGCGATTGCAGGACGTGGGGTCGAAAACGATCCATCTCTTCTCCCCTGCGGGACAGGAATCGGCGATCCGCTTTCCGACTACTACCTGTGGCGTCGACCGTGCCCCTGGCTGAGAGCCGACGTGCTGTTTGGTCCCGGCGTGCGAGCTTTCGCCACGGCAACTTGGGCTTTGGGCCTTCTCCGCGTCGCAGGAGATCAGGTCTGTACCCGCTGGCTCACAACCTGCGTTTGCAGGACTTGGCCCGTCTGTCTCTTCACGCGTCGACTCAGAGCGCCGGGATTTGCCCCCCGAGGATTGGCGCCTGGCTCCGTAGAAAGGCACTTCAATCGGGATTGGCCTCGCTCGTCTTCTCCCGTTTTTTCTCTTCCTCCCAGATGGCGTCCATTTCCTCCAGGCTTGCCTCCGACGGCGATTTCCCACGTTCGCGCAACACCCGTTCGACGGCCTGGAAGCGGCGGATGAATTTCTCCACGGTCTGCCGCAAGGCGTCCTCCGGGTTCACTCCGATGAATCGGGAAAGATTGACCAGCGAGAAGAGCAGGTCCCCGAATTCCTCCTCGACTTTTCGTTCGTCGCGTCTCTCGCAGGCCTGTTTCAGCTCGTGCAGTTCCTCGTGGACCTTTTCCCAAACCTCATCCACCCGGTTCCAGTCGAAGCCGACTGTGGCGGCCTTCGCCTGCACCCTGTGCGCGCGGAGCAAGGCGGAGAGCTCCTTGGGCACGCCGTCCACGGCGGAGCGCTTGCCTTCTTGGCGTTTCAGCTTTTCCCAGTGTTTGGTCTGCTCTTCCGCAGTCTTCACAACCACGTCGCCGAAGACGTGGGGATGGCGGCGCACGAGCTTTTCGTTGATGGAGCGAAGGACGTCGAGAATGGTGAAACGGCCGTCCTCGCGCGCGATTTGCGCGTGGAAGACCACCTGCAGGAGCAAGTCCCCGAGCTCCTCTTCCAGGTCCGAGTAGCGGTCCTCGTCGATCGCCTCGATCACTTCGTACGCTTCTTCCAGGAGGTACTGGCGCAAGCTCCTGTGGGTTTGCTCCTTGTCCCATGGGCAGCCCTTTTCGCCGCGCAGGGCCGCCATGATCTCGACAAGCCTTTCGAATTCGGTCCCGATCTCAGACAAGGTAGCCTCCGTGCCACAGTCTGTGGGGAGTGCCTGGGTTGGGCCACACCTGCGTCGAGGTCAACTGTCCGATGGAGAACCTCCCCCGAGGCCTTTCTCGAGGAGGGCCAGAGCGGCCCTCTTCGCGCCGCTCCCGGCCTCGGTTGGCGGGCCCACACAGGAAGGGCAGCCGTCGTCGCAACTGCAGGTGCGTATCAGGTCGGCAGCGGCGGCGAGCAACTCCTCGTGCATCTGGTAGAGTCGCTCGCTCAGCCCGACGCCGCCGGGGTAGTTGTCGTAGATGAACAGGGTGGCTCGCTGGGTCTGGGGTGCCCGCAGCATGGGCACTGGCCGAATGTCGCGAGGGTCGCACATCACGAAAACCGCCGCCACGTGATTCAGCGCGTGCGCCAGGCCTTTCAGGCCCTCTCCGAAATTCAGTCCTTTCTGCTTGAATTCGCTTTCCCATTCAGAGGGCAATTGCCACCAGTAGGAAGTGGTGTGCATTTCCAGCTCGGGCAGGTGAATTCGGCCCCAGCCCACGTTCTCATGCGTGTGGAAACGGATCTTCTTGTACATCGTGGGCAGAGTGGTCACACGGACCTCGCCGAACGCTTTCTTGCCCGCCGGCAGATTCTCCTCCTCGAACGCCTCGAGCACGCTCACGTCGGTTTTCAGCTCAGCGTCGGTGTAGTAGTCCACCTCCACCTCGTGGACGTACGCCTTGCGCCGTTCCCAGTCGAGCTTGTCGACGTGGAACTGACGGCTTCCGTGGAGGTAGATGGCGTCCTCGTGGACCAGCATCGGAGCGCTGAACAGGTCGACTTCTCCGATCACCTCGTTGTCGTGACTCACGTCCACGATTACCACGTTGTCGGGCGAGGCGCTGCGCAAGCTCACTTCCTCCGCGGGGTAGACCTCGCTCGTCCAGTAGTACTTTCCCTCGCGGTAGTGGAGTACGTGATGCTCCCGCAGGTATTCGAGAATCTCTCGAGTCGATTCGATCCCGAAGATTTCGTCTTCCTCGAACGGGAGCTCGAACGCGGCGCACTTGATGTGGCTCATCAAGACGACCAGGTTGTTGGGATCCAGCGTGCCCGCCTCGGGGTCGCGTTCGAACACGTACTCCGGGTGGGTGATCAAGTACTGGTCGATCGGTGCGCTCGAGGCCACCAACACGGCCGCCGAGACGCCCTGACGGCGACCGGCCCGCCCAGCCTGCTGCCAGGTGCTCGCGACTGTGCCGGGATAGCCCGTCATTACGCACGCCTCAAGCTGGCCGATGTCGATCCCTAGCTCCAGTGCATTTGTGCTCACCACGCCCAGCACCTGCCCCTCTCGCAATCCCTTTTCAATCTTCCGCCGCTCCAGCGGAAGGTAGCCCCCGCGGTATCCCTGAATGCGGTGCTCGGGGATGTGGTATCTGCGCACCCTTTCCTTCAGGTAGCTGAGCAGGACTTCCACCCTCAGCCGGCTTCTGGCGAACACGATTGTCTGCACCTGCGCAGCCAGGAACTTCTCTGCGATCTTCGCCGACTCGTTCACCACCGAGCGTCGCAGTCCCAGCTGGCGGTTGATCACGGGTGGATTGTACAGGATGAAGTGCTTTTCTCCCCTCGGGGCGCCATTGTTGTCTACGAGTTCGACGGGTTCCTCCAGAAGCCGTTCCGCCAGCTCCTTCGGGTTGGCGATGGTTGCCGAGCAACAGATGAACTGGGGCGATGAGCCGTAGAAGCGGCACACGCGCTTGAGCCGTCGCAGGAGGTTCGCGAGGTGACTGCCAAACACACCGCGGTACTGGTGGAGCTCGTCGATCACCACGTACCGCAGGTTCTCGAAAAGCTTGATCCAGCGCGTGTGGTGGGGCAGGATTCCCTGGTGCAGCATGTCGGGATTGGTGACCACGATGTGTCCCGACGCGCGGATGACGCGTCGGGCTGTGTCGGGGGTGTCGCCATCGAAGGTGTAGGTCTTGATATCCTCGCCGATGGCTTCAACCAGTCCGTGTAGCTCAGCCACCTGATCTTGGGAGAGCGCCTTGGTGGGGAAGAGGTAGAGCGCCCGGGCGTCGGGATCCTCGAGCGTCGTTTGGAGCACGGGCAGGTTGTAGCAGAGAGTTTTGCCCGAAGCCGTAGGCGTGACTACGACCACGTTCTTGCCGCGGCGCGTCAGTTCCACACTCTCGGCCTGATGGGAGTACAATTGTCGAATTCCCCTTTGCTCCAGGGCCGCACGGAGCCGGGGGTGCAGCCAGTCCGGGTAAGGCTTCGTCACCGCCTCCTTGGGCGGGAAGACTTTCCAGGCAGTGACGTTCTGCATGAATTCGGGATCGGACCGAAGGGACTCAAGGACCGTCGCCAGGCCACGCGGTCTCACAAAAGGGCTGTTTTCCTGGTTACTGGAATCAGCGGACAAGGCGAGGATACCTCTTTGTCACGGTTTGCGGGGGAACCACTTGCGCAGAACCTGCAAGAGTTTCAGAAAAGTGGGGTCCTTGCAATAACGAAAGTCTGTCAGTTTCGCAAGGTCCGCGTAGAAGGCGGACGAGCGGCGAAT
>CAYXFI010000078.1:0-12607 GCA_964464205.1 uncultured Cytophagia bacterium | reverse complement strand
TTCTTCTGCATGGAGAACCAGACTTGCAGCACAGATGCCCACAACCTCTACAACCAGGGCTTGATGAAAGAATCGCATCTCCTGATCGTGATGCCCGGGAAGAAGAAATCCGGCTGGGTGGAGTTTTTGCCGGAAGGGATCCAATAGACGCTCGGACCAGCCGATCGTCCGTACGGGGAGCGCCGGCTAGCGGCAAATAGCCGAAAGAACGGGAACGCTCAGGTGCAGCTTTGAAAAAGTGGATTGCTCGCATCCTCGGTGGAATCGCCCTGTTCTTCGTTCTAGCGCTTGCGTTCACGCTGCGCCCCGTGGATCGGAGCTGGCCGGTTGGGGAAGACTACTACGTGCAGACGATGCAGGCGCTGGCGCGGGAACTGAAAGAGGCGCCGGCGTGCAGCGCAGAGCCGCTTGAAGCGGGGGTGGGGAAAGCCGGGCTCACGCCTCCGGTCGGCGTGCCTCTGGCCGGATACGGGGATCGCCGTGGAAGGCCGTCAATGGGCGTCCACGATAGCCTGTTCGTGCGCGCGCTGGCCCTTCGATCCGGCGAGTGCGGCGCGGTTTTTCTCGCGCTTGAGGCATTGATCGTCTTACCGGAAGTGGCGGAACGAGTGTTGGACTCCTTAGGCCGCGATCCCGGTCTGGAGGAGCGGGAGGTTTACTTATCCGCCACTCACACTCACTCCGGCGCGGGGGGTTGGGGCAGAGGGCCCGTGCAGAAGATCTTTGCCGGGGGATTCAATCCGTCAGTGGTTGAGATGTTCGTGGACAGCACAGTTGCTGCTGCGCGGCGTGCGTGGCGAGACCTCGGCCCGGCGGAGATTGGCTGGGAACAGTTCGCCGCCGCTCAGTACACGGCGAATCGGCTGGTGGGCCCTCTTGGCTCAATTGATTCCCTTTTTTCGTTCGTCGCGGTTCGACGGCGCCAGGGGATTCTGGCGGTGGTCGGCTCGTACCCGGCCCACGCCACGGTTCTGTCGGGAGAGAATCTCCTGTTTTCCGGTGATTGGCCGGGAGCTTGGTCCCGCGCCCTCGAAGAGCGCGGAGTGAGGTGCGCCTTGTTTCTGGCCGGCGGCGTGGGAAGCCACAGACCCCGCGGCCCCGGACGTGGGTTCGAGCGCGCCGAAGCCATCGGGAGGGCGCTGGCGGACAGCGTGCTGGCTCACCTGGGCAGTCTGAGGTGGGAAGCTGCGCCCGAGCTCCGGACGGCCTCGGTGAATCTGAGACTGGGCGGAGTACAGGTGCGCGTGTCGCAGAACGTCCGGCTGGCATCGTGGCTGGGCCGTTGGCTGACGCGTGCAAGATCCGCGCGGGTGAATGCGGTGAAGCTCGGGAACTTCGTCTGGTTGAGTGCACCTGCCGATTGGAGCGGAGAACTGACCAACGAACTGCGGTGCCGACTGGGGCACCCTGGTTTGGGCTTCACGGTGACCAGTTTCAACGGGGGTTACATTGGCTACGTGGTTCCCGATCGATACTACGATCTGAACGAGTACGAGACCCGCTTGATGTCTTTCTACGGTCCGCACACAGCCACCTATCTGACGTTGATCTACAAGAGGATTCTGCGCGCCTGGGCGGCCGATTGAGCAGGCCGTCCTGAGTCGAGCTTTCGTGCACCGAGGTGGTTTCAAGCGAAGAGGAGGCGCCATGAAAGGGATGACGCGAAGGGAATTCATCGGGAGTTCGGCGAAGTCGGTGGCAGGGGCCACAATGGCTGCTGCCGCTCTCGGGGCTGCGGAGGCAGAAGCTGCCCCGAGGAAGAAGAAAAGCGCCAACGACAGATTGGGTGTGGCGCTGATCGGTAGCGGCGGCCGCGGCCGCAGCCTACTTGGGGACTTCATGCGGACTGGCGAGGTGGACATTGTGGCCATCGCCGACGTGGACGAGGCCCAGTTGGAGAAAGGCCTCAACAAAGTGGAGGGAACCCAAGGGAAACGACCGGACGGCTATCGCGATTTCCGCCGAATTCTGGATCGCAAGGACGTCGACGCTGTCATCGTGGCCACGCCCGATCACTGGCACGCCCTGCCGACCATCTACGCTTGCCAAGCCGGGAAGGACGTGTACGTGGAGAAACCGCTGGCCAAGACCATCCAGGAAGGGCGCGCAATGGTGAATGCCGCGCGCCGGTACAATCGGATCGTTCAGGTAGGTACCCAGCAGCGAAGCGCGAACCACTTCAAGGAGGCGGTTGAATTCGTCCAATCTGGCAAGCTGGGGAAAATCCGCATGGTTCGCGCCTGGGCGTATCTGGACTGGAAGGGCGGCATCGGTAATCCGGCGGACACGGAACCGCCTCCGACGGTGGACTACGATTTCTGGTTGGGTCCTGCTCCCAAGCGCCCGTTCAACCCGGCGCGTTTCCACTTCACGTTTCGCTGGTTCTGGGACTACTCCGGCGGACTGATGACGGACTGGGGCGCTCACATGGTGGATGTGGCCATGTGGGCGATGGGCGAGGACCCCGTCGGTGCAATGGCCATCGGTGGCAAGTACGGCTATCCGGACGACATCATGGAAACGCCCGACACACAGCAGTCGATTGTGGAGTTCCCGAGCTTCTCGCTCCTCTGGGAGCACATGATCGGTTGCGGTGTGGGCCCCTGGCAGCGCGAACACGGCGTGGAGTTTCACGGCCAGAACGGGATCTTGGTAGTGGATCGCGGCGGCTGGGAAGTGCATTCGGAGACGGACAAGATTGACCGCCCCGATCGGATCTACCGAATGATGCCCGTGCCGCGCCAGGGCGGTTCGCGCGACTACAGCTTCACGCACGTCCAGAATTTCGTTGAATCAGTGAAGACGCGCAACAAGCCGATCGCCGACGTCGAGGTGGGACACAAGTCCGTGATCGCCTGTCACCTGGCGAATATCGCGGTGCGCTTGCGTCGGTACGTGCGCTGGGATCCGCAGAAGGAAGAGATCGTCGGCGATCCCGAGGCGCAGAATCTGGTGATTGCCCACTACCGGAAGCCCTGGGAGCTGCCGAAGATCTGAGGACCAAAGGCCACAGGCTCGCCGGTTCGCGGTCTGAGGACTCGGAAAGAGGGTGTTGCCAGGTGCGTACGTGCGTTTGCGCCTAAGGCTGCGGAGGTAGAACAGCAGGGACGGGACATTCCGTCCCTGCTTCTTGTGGGTTGAACCCGGCTCTTGAGGGGAGATTCCGCGCTTGGGTGAAGGGAACGGCGCAGGAACTCGGCGGAAGTGCCCGCAACGGCGGGAGAGCGAATGAGTTCGGATCGGAAGGCAGCGCTGGTGACGGGCGGCGCGCGGCGCCTGGGCAGGGCGATCGCTCTGGCGTTGGCCCGGGAAGGTTTCGACATTGGGCTTCACTACCAGAGTTCGGTTGCGGCCGCGCGGGAAGTAGCTGGGGAGGTTGAGCAGCTCGGCGTCCGGTGCGAACTCTTGCAGGCGAGTTTCGGGGAGAATTTCGAAGCGCACCAGTTCGTGCGGGAAGCGACGCGCAAGCTAGCGGGTCTGTCCGTACTGGTGAACAACGTCTCTGTTTTCGAGCCGGGCTCGCTGCTCGAAACCGACGAGTCCCTCTTCGATCGGGTGATGCGGGTGAACCTGCGAACGCCCTTTTTCCTGACGCAGGCATTCGCCGCGTTCTGTCGATCCGGGCTGGTGGTGAACATCCTGGACACGCGCGTCGCCCGTAATCTCACGGATCATTTCGCCTACACGTTGTCCAAGAAGGCGCTGTGGGAGTTCACGAGGATGGCCGCGGTGGATCTCGCCCCGGGAATCCGGGTGAACGCTGTGTGCCCCGGATTGATCCTGCCGCCTCCGGGTGAGAATGAGTCGTACCTCGAAAGTCGGGCTCAGTCGATCCCGGCCAAGTCGCACGGTTCGGCGGAGGACGTCGCACGCGCTGTGCTGTTCTTCGTCCGCAATCCCTTTGTGACCGGTCAAGAAATCTTCGTGGACGGTGGGGAACACCTTGTCTGAGGCTCGACATGCTCATTCGGATCAAGAACCTGCGGCTCCGCGCGATTATCGGCGTGAATGAATGGGAGCGCCGCGACAAGCAGGACGTGGTGATCAACGTCGAAATCGAATTCGATGGGGAGCGGGCTGCCCGGAGCGACGACCTTTCCGAGACGGTCGACTACAAGTCCATCACCAAGCAGATCATCCGCGAGGTTGAGAGCTCGAGTTTCCGACTGCTGGAAAAGTTGGCCCACCACGTGCTGGAGGTCGTGATGGATCACGAGGGGGTACTGCGGGCGCGGGTGGAGATCGACAAGCCGCAGGCTCTGCGTTTCGCCGATTCGGTGTCGGTCGTGTGCGAGCGCAGGAGGGGAAATTGAACCGTGCTGTGATCAGCGTGGGTTCGAACATCGACCCGGAGCGGAATATCGCGCGGGCGCGCGAGCGAATTGCTGAACAAATGAATCTCCTGGCGGAATCGGATTTCGTGGAGACCGAACCCATCGGCTTCGCCGACCAGCCCAATTTTCTAAACGGGGTCTACCTCGTCGAGACGGCGATGTCGCGCGAGGAACTGGAAAAGTGGCTGAAGAGTGTCGAGTCGGAGCTGGGGAGGGTTCGAGGCGGCGACCGGTACGGTCCACGGACGATCGACCTGGACGTGGTGGTGTGGAACGGCGAGGTCGTGGACGACGACGTCTACAGGTGGAATTTTCTCCGGAAGGCGGTTCAGCAGGTGCTTCCGAGTCTGAAGCTACGCGACGGGACGGGGAGCGACGGTTCAGATCGGAGGTGAATCGGTGAGAGACCTGGGACTTGTTGGCAAAGTCGCGATCGTGACAGGAGCGAGCAGTGGGATTGGACGGGCCACGGCGATCGCGTTTGGGCGCGAGGGGGCGAAGGTGGCGCTCGTCGCGAGGAACGAGAGCCGACTCAGCGAAACCGCGGAGGCATTCGCAGATCTCCTCGGCGAGCCGCTCGTGGTTCCCGCCGACGTGACCGTTCCGAGCGACTGCGAACGGGTGGTTCAGACGGTTGTGCAGAGATGGGGTGGCATCGACATCTTGGTGAACGCCGCAGGGATCATCGCCAGCGGTACGATTGAGAACACCAGCCTGGAGGACTGGGACCGGATGTTTGCCATCAACACCCGGGCCGTGTTCTACTTGATGCATCTGTGCACCCCGTACCTGGTGGAGAGAAAGGGGAACGTCGTGAACGTCTCCAGCGTGACGGGCCTGCGCGCGTTTCCCAATGTGCTGGCCTACTGCGCCAGCAAAGCGGCCGTAGACCATCTGACTCGTTGCGCCGCCCTCGAGCTTGCGCCCAAGGGCGTTCGGGTGAACGCTGTGAACCCGGGGGTGGTGCTGACGGAGCTCCACCGGCGGGGTGGGATGGACGAAGAGGCGTACAGGCAGTTCCTGGAGAGAAGCAAGACCACGCATCCCCTGGGCAGGGTGGGCAAACCGGAGGAAGTGGCGGATTTGATTCTCTTCCTGGCCTCACCCCACGCGGGCTGGATCACCGGTGACACGATCTCCATCGATGGCGGGCGCGCCCAGACCTGCTTGCGGTAGCCGAAAACCGGGGAAGAGGGCGCCAGCAGACGAGTCCGCCCTGCCACGAGTGATCAGGTCTTTCCGCAGTCTCGTTGATTCCTTTGCGCTCGACGCGAACCTTTGAACGCAAGCGCCGGAGTTTGCCGATGACTGCTCACCGAGAGATTGCCATCGTCGTCAGCGAGACCCATTGGGACAGGGAGTGGTACCACCCGTTCCAGGAGTTCCGCTTCCATCTCGTCCGGCTCGCCCGACAGCTCGTGGACATCCTGCGCGCACGGCCGGACTACCGGGCTTTTGTCTTCGACGGACAGACGGTGGTCATTCCGGATGTGCTGGAGGTGGCGCGCGAGCTGGAAGAGCCACTGCGCGAGCTGGCCTGCACCGGGCGCATCCGCTTCGGCCCGTGGTACGTGCTGCCGGACGAATTCCTCGTATCCGCGGAATCGCTGGTACGCAACCTGCATTACGGCCATCGGATCGCGGAGCGCTTCGGCGGGCCGATGAAGATCGGTTACGTGCCCGACGGTTTCGGACATCCGGCGCAGTTGCCCCAGGTGTTCGCTGGCTTCGATATCCGGCGCGTGGTGCTGTGGCGCGGAATGGGGGAGGAGGCTGAGGATCTTGGCACGGAGTTCTGGTGGGAAGCGCTGGACGGAACTCAGGCCCTGACGGTTTGGATGCCTCGGGGCTACGGCAACTTCGCCAACCTCGGGTACCCCACGAACTGGGGCGACGTTCGTGGTTACCGACCTTCGGTCGAGGAGGCGGACAAGCGGCTTCGGGAGCAGCTCGCCATCCTACGCAAGTACTCGCGCTGCGATGTTTACCTCCTGATGAACGGCCTGGACCACCTGCCGCCCCAGCCGGAGCTTCCAGACCTGTTGTTCGCGCTGCAGAAGAAGCATCCGGATCTCGAGATCCGGCACGGTACCTTCGAAGATGTCTTTGACGAGATCGAGGGCCGGCTTGATCTGGTCGCGCCGCTGAAGGTCTACCAGGGCGAGTTCAATTCGGGCAAGCACGCGGTGATCTTGCAGGGGGTGTATTCGACCCGTGTCTACCTGAAGCAGGCCAATTTCGAGCTTGAGACCGCGCTCGTGCACTACGTGGAGCCTTTCGTGGCGCTCGGTCTGATGTTCGGCGGCGATCCGGGTTGGCGGAACTTCGTGGACTACGCCTGGCTCGAGCTGATGAAGAATCACCCCCACGACGACATCTGCGGGTGCAGCGTGGATGCAGTTCATCGCAACAACGAGCACGTGTACGAGCAGGTCCGTCAGGTGGTGCGCAAGCTCGAAAGCGAGACCCTGCGACACCTGGGTTGGCAAATCGATCTCCAGAAGCAGGAAGGGACACCCTTCGTGGCCTGGAACACGGCCGAATTCGAGCGGAACGAGTGGGTCGAAGCTGAGCTCTGGTTCGACGGCTCGGACGAGACCGCAAGCGCTTTTCGCCTCGAGCTTTCGGATGGGCGCGAGGTCCCGTTCGTCCCGCTGGAGGAGCGCGTGGAGGAAGGCATGGACTACCTCACGCCGTATCGCAAGCGGGTGGTGCGAGGCTTCGTCAGATTGGCGGAGCTGCCCCCGACGGGGTGGCAAACGTTCTACGCCGTATCGGGGACCCCCTCAAAGCCGAAAGGGCGGCTGCGCGTGGACGAGAAGGCGCGCGAGATTGAGAACGAGTTCCTCGTGCTCAGGGTGCACGAGGATGGAACGTTCGATCTGGTGGATAAGTCGACGGGCAACCGCTTCGAAGGGCTCCACTGGTTGGAAGACACCGAGGACGTGGGGGATGAGTACGACTACTCCCCGGCGGAGAATTCTCTGGCGCTCGACACTCGCGGTTCCACCGCGGAGATCGAAATCCGGGACCTCTCCGGCGTGGTGGCTGAAGTGCTTGTGAAAAGGCGCTGGGAACTGCCCGAATCTTTCGACAGGGAGCGTGGAGAGCGCTCGGCACAACGCGTGCCCGTTGAAATCACGACGCGCCTACGAGTGCGGGATGGGAGCCCCCGTGTGGATGTCGAGACAGTGGTAGACAATTGGGCTCGGGACCACCGGATGCGGGTTCATTTCCCCACCGGCGTCGTCACGGATTTCGCTGACGTGGACGAGCAATTCGCGATCATCCATCGCCGAATTGCGCTGCCTTTGGAGAAGGAACCGTTGCAGCCTCCGGTCCCGACGCGCCATTTTCAGCGCTTTGTTTCGCTCGGCAAGAACGGGCGGGGGTTTGCGGTAGTCGCCCGTGGACTCCACGAGTACGAGGTGCTGGACGGAGGTGATCTGGCGATCACGTTGTTCCGCAGCGTGGGCTGGCTTTCTCGGGACGATTTGTTGACGCGGAAGGGAAACGCCGGGTGGAGCCGGCCCACGCCCGAAGCGCAATGCCTCAAGAGGATGAAGTTCGAGTACGCGATCCTCGCGCATTCCGGTGATGTTCGCGCGGACGATGTCCGTAATCAGTTGATCGGTTTTCTCCTGCCCGTCCGGGTGGCGCGCGCAAATTGGGTCCCGTCCATTGGCATCGACCTGCCGAAGGACAAAAGACCGATCAAGGACGATCCGGTCTTCGAGCGCACCGGGCGTTTGCCGGAACGAGGGAGCGTGGTTCGAATCGAGGGTGAGGGCATTGTGCTCAGTAGTCTGAAGCCCGCGTGGCGTACCGAAGGATTGGTGATCCGCGTCTACTCAGTCAACCATGTTTCAACCGAGGCCACGCTCACTTGCCAATGGCCATTGCGAAAGGTTTTCGAGGTGAATCTGAACGAGGAGTATCAGAGGACGGTGGAGCACGACGAGACTTCCTTCCGCTTTCGCATTCGACCGAACCAGATCCGGACGTTTCTTGTCGTCCCGGCAGCCGGTGGATACGTGAAGGAAGGTTGATCGCAGAGGGCGGCTTCGTCGGGGTCTGCGGCACGAGACGGAGTGAAACAGGAAACGACGGGAGGTGGATATGCGCAAGACGAGCATTGGCATCGTGATGCTGACGGACGAGCGCGAGCACGTCCACACGCAGACGGATGCGCAAAACATGAAGATCGTGGAGCGGTGGGCCGAGATCATCCGCGAAGAGGGGAAGACGTTCGACGGCGAAACGTACGACGTAGTGGTCGGACACAAGATCGTGTACGACGTGCGCACGGCTCAGGAAGTCGGGAAGCAGCTTTCCGAAGCCGATGTGAAGTCGACTATTTTCTGCTACAACGTGTGGAACTTCCCCTTCCTGGTTTGGCCGGTATTGAACAGCCTCGGCCGGGACGTACCCATCCTGAGCCTCTCGAACAACAATGGCAAGTTCCCGGGGAATGTGGGACTGCTGGCCACGGATGGTGCTCTGAGGCAGGCCGGTTTCCGCACGCACCGGATTGTGGGCGAAATGGACGATCCGAAGGTCCGGCGCCAGGTGCTCAACTGGGTGCGCGCCGCCCAGGCTGTGACGACCATCAGGAACGAGGTGTTCGGCTGCTACGGCGGCCATTCGATGGGCATGGAGACGGGCTTCGCCCATCTCACACCCACGTTGAAGGCGCTCGGCACCACCGTGCGGCAAATTGACCAGTTGTGGCTCGTGGAGAAGATGAAAGAGGTCGACGAGAAGGAAGTGGAAGCGGGGTTGAAGTGGTTCGAGGAGCTCTTGGGCCCACGGCTCAAGTACGACGGCAAGATTCTGACGCCTGAGACGCTCAAGACTCAAATCCGCCTGTACCTGGCCATGGAGGCGGTGAACAAGGAGAAAGGCTTCGATTTCTGCGGGCTCAAGGGGCAGCGCGAGCTCACGGAGTACGTGTGCCTCGGAGACGTTCCGGAGATGCTGATGAACGATCCGTACGACTGGCGCGGACCGAAGGAGCCGACCGTCTGCGCGACCGAGGCGGATTTCTACGCGGCGGTCACGATGCAGCTGCTCAAGTACGTGAGCGGCGGCTTGCCCACGCTCTTCATGGACGTGCGGCTCTATCATCCGGACCGCGACCTGTGGGACTTCTGCAATTCCGGGAACCACGCTACGTACTACGCGAAGCGAAGTCGGAATCCGAAGGAGAACTTCTCTGTGGTGACATTCCATCCCGCCCTCGAGTTCTACTTCAAGGCCGGTGGAGCTTCGGTGGAGTTCGATGCGGCTCCGGGACAGCTCACGTTCGCTCGGCTGGGACTTTGGGACGAGAAACCCTACATGGTGATTGTGGACGGCGAGGCCGTGGAGCTACCCGCGGAAACCAGGAAACAGCTGAACGCAATGACCGATCCAACCTGGCCGCACGTGCACGCTCGCTTGAACTGCAGCTTCGACGAGTTCGTGCAAGTGTTCCCGTGCAACCACATCCTCGCTGTGGAGGGCGATTGGGTGGACGCCCTAGTGATGCTGTGCGAGATCACCGGAATCACGCCGGTCGTTCTCGGCGAACGCGGCAAGAAGCGGATCCCACCGATTTGGGAGAGAGTGCGCTAGCAGAAGCCGGAGTGAGTGCCATCTAAGTGACATCGAGGAGGGCGTGGGCGATTCCCCCACGCCTTCTTTTTCGTTGGCGCACGTGAGCACGGCAAGAGCAAGGGAGACGTTGTCGATGGACACGAATCTTGAGACGGTCTACGGGGAACTGCTGGGCCGAATCTCAGAGCTTTCCGTGGTCGACACGCATGAGCACTTGCCGAACGAGTCGGATTTCCTCGCCGCCGGTGTAGACGTGTTCACCCTGTTCAGACACTACACCCGCGCAGACCTCGTGGCGGCGGGCATGCCGGAGCGGGACGCGTTCGAGCGTTTGCAGGACAAATCGATCCCATTGGAGAAGCGGTGGGAAATGCTGGAGCCTTACTGGCCCGTGATCCGCCACGGCGAATATGCACGATCTTTACTGATTAGCTTGAAGGAACTGCTCGGCTTTGACGACATTACGTCCGCGAACTACTTGCGGGTGAGCGAGGCGATTTCGAAAACCGCGCAACCAGGTTTGTACGAGGATGTGCTGCGCAGGCGATGCCGAATCGAGTGGGTGCTGAACTTCGTGGATCACACCCCTGAGTCGGTAAGGTCACGGTCGCCGGAGTTTTTGCTACCGGTTCCTACACTGGACGCGCTATTCAACTTCCGGGACCGCGCATCTCTGGCGCAGTTGGAACGGACGTTTGAAATCGAGCTCGTCTCATTCGAGGCATACGAGACTTTCCTCGAGAACGTTGTACGGGGCTACGCGCGCTGGGGGGCGAAAGGTGTGAAGCTGGCGATCGCCTATTGGCGTTCGCTGCGTGTCGAGCGCGCCGAGCGGGCAGAGGCGGCGCGTGCGTTTAACTCGCTGTTCTCCGGCTACGGCGAGGGGATTTCGCAGAACCAGGCCTTTCCGCTGCAGAACTACGCGATCCGCCGGCTCGTGGAGCTCGCGACTGAGCACTCGCTGCCGGTCGTGATCCACACGGGGGTTCAGAACGATCACTACCACTACTTGGAGCACGCCCGAGCCACGCACCTGACCTCGCTCTTCCGGGATTACCCCCGAGCCTGCTTCGTTCTTCTGCACGGCGGATTCCCTTGGGTGGAGGAGACTGGATACCTCGCGAAGATCTTTCCGAACGTTTACCTGAGCATGGCTTGGATGCACATCATGAGCGCCGAGTTGTCGCGGCATGCCCTGCGCGTGTGGCTGGACACGGTGCCCGTGAACAAGATCATGGCCTTCGGCGGGGACTACATGGTGCCGTACAAGGTTTACGGTCACCTGAGACTGGCCCGGGAGGTAGTGGCTCGTGTGCTTGCCGAGCGTGTTTCGCACGGAAGGATGAGCAGCTCCGATGCTTTGGATCTGGCGCGGATGTGGTTCTACGACGTCCCACGGCGGGTCTTCAAACTGCCGTGACGGTTCTCTGGCAAGGCCGCGCGTGAGCGCGTCAGAAGGACGAGGAACCGATGCTCGGCGGGGAAGAGGCAAATCCGCCGTTCACCGCCAGCGGTCTTTCCGGGGCTCAGCCTCTGTGTGAGGCTCAGCGGTTCGCATTCCCCGGCAGGGCGGTGTGAGCACGAAATCGACGTGCTTCACAAGGTTGTTCCCAGGGCAACAAACCGAAGGGGAGGACTGACGTGAGTGCCAAGGACGAGAGGGCCGAATTCCTCGAATTTCTGGACGAGTTGGCCGAGAAGTACCCAGATTTACCCGCGCTGTACTGGGACAAGTTGGAGGAGGAGACGGTTCCTATCGTGGGCGTGGAGGTAGACGCGAGAAACAAGGAGATTTGCGTGGTGATCGGTGCCGCCGACGAGGAGCCGAAACCTCTGAAGGGGGCCGAGTTCCTGACTCAGTTGAAAGAAGCCATGCAGGCCAATCCTGGCTACGCGCTGGTGCTGAGCAAATGGGCCATAGTCGAACTGGACGAAGAAGACGAAGCGGGTGAGGAGGGCGAATGGTCGTACCGGATGGACATTCCGATCACGGCGGTCGGTAAGATCGATGACCCGCCGGCGATCGTCGTACAGACCCATCCGTTCGAAGAGGAAGAAGGCGAAGCGGCGGACGAAGAGTCCGCCGACGGGTGATCCCACTTTCGCCCCGAGCCGAAAATCCGGGAAGGCAGGAGGGACCGAAGGGGCGAGCTGCCGCCTACGACGCAAGGAGTCAATTCGGATTCCCACCAGTCCGCGTGGTTTCGGATGGCCTGGGGGTGCCAAACCAACCTGCCCGGTCAATGCGCCAGCAGGGGGACGCAAGGGATCAGCAACCAGCCGACCCATTTCAACTACGCCACCTTGTCGAATCTGAGCCCGTTGAATGGTGTAGGAATCAGGTTCATACCCTCCGGACGAGCACACTAGGAACCGCAGGGTCGCAGGGTGCGCAGGGACCGCTCACCCGAACGCCGGAGACCAGTAGGCCTTGCCCCCACGCAGAGCCGCAACGACCCAGAGCCTCCAAAGCCACCCGGCAGAGAGAGAAAACGGAAACCACTCCAGCCAAAGGTTTTCGCGCGAGACGCCATTCCCGCTCCCGACTCTCCGCGGGTCTGCGATCGGCGCGCGAGAGGTTTGCCTTCATGGGGAGACGCCTAACGAGCTACCTCTTGCCCGGAGATTCTCCCATTCTCTCGAGTGCCGCTCCAGTGCTTCCAATGAGGTCGCCT
>CAYXFI010000077.1:0-12779 GCA_964464205.1 uncultured Cytophagia bacterium | reverse complement strand
AGAAACGAAACAGTCGCTGGTCATGTGCTTCCGGTACGTCCGATGCCAGTCAGCCTGACGTGCGAATTTGGATGGTTCTCGGCCTGGACTGGGCCACTGCCTGGGCGCGCACGTCCTCACGACCCGGTTGGTGAGAGGAAAGGGTCGGGATACCGACATTGTGAGCCCTTGGAGTACGTCCAGCTTCTCTCCTGTCAATGGCGTTGGTGGCCCGGCGACTAGCCGGTGAGATCCGCCAGGAACGTTCGTTTTCTGCGCGTGTTACAGTAGCCGCACTGATCCAAGCGTGCAGAAGAGCACAGCCCGTTGTGCGCTTGCGGAAAGCTGTTAGTTGCTCGGGGATCGAGCGGCACGGTTCTGGACGTGCCTTCGGACGCTGCACACGGCTGCAACGGGAAGCGAACTTCGTACAGGAGCCGCGGAAGGCAAAAAGCACTTGATTTTTAAGGGAGCTGGTATTAGATTCTTGGCGAAATTTCGTGATGGGCGGTTAGCTCAGGTGGTTAGAGTGCTTGCTTGACATGCAAGAGGTCACTGGTTCGAGTCCAGTACCGCCCACCAGAGAGCGAAACGACCTTTGTGGCCAGGCGGCCCAAGGTCGTTTTGCGATATTATGGGCACAGTTGAGTCGTTGCAAGGGGCCGAATTGGCGAAGACGCTGCGCATACGAGTCAAAGGACAGGGTGAAAGAGAGTACCAGGAAGGTACCCGTCCGATCGATATCCTTCGTGAACTCAGCGGCCTCGAGGGCAAGGACATCGTCGCGGCCCGGCTCAACGGGAAGCTGATCGACCTCACAAGGGAGCTGCGCGAGGAAGGCGATCTGGAGTTCGTGGGGGTCAACGAGCCGGACGGGCTACACGTGTACTGGCACAGTACAGCCCACGTGATGGCCCACGCCGTAAAGGATCTGTTCCCCGAGGCGAAGTTTGGCATTGGCCCTCCTATCGAACAGGGATTTTACTACGACATCGACGTGCCGCGGCCCTTCACCCCCGAGGACCTCGAGAGAATTGAGGCGCGGATGCGGGAGATCATCGAGGCTGATCATCCCTTCGTCCGCGAAGACTTGACTCGGGAGGAAGCGCTGCGCATTTTCCGCGAACGGGGCGAGACCTACAAGGTTGAACTGCTCGAGGGTCTAGAGGAGCCCCCGAGCATCTACCGCGAAAACGGGTTCGTCGACCTCTGCACTGGGCCTCACCTCCCTTCAACGGGATACATCCGGCACTTCAAGCTGTTGAGCAGCTCAGGTGCGTACTGGAGAGGGGATGAGACTCGCCCCATGCTGCAACGGATCTACGGTATTTCGTTCCCAAAGAAGGCCCAGCTCGACGAGTATCTGCACCGGCTGGAGGAGGCCAAGCGTCGCGATCACCGGAAATTGGGGAGAGAGCTCGATCTCTACAGCATCGACGACGAGGTGGGGCCGGGGCTCGTTCTTTGGCATCCGAAAGGGGCGATCGTCCGTCACATCATCGAAACCTACTGGAAAGAGGAACATCTGAAGGGCGGGTACGACTTCGTGTACACGCCCCATATCGCCAAACTGCAACTCTGGGAGAGGAGCGGGCACCTCGACTTTTTCCGTGAGAATATGTTTCCACCGTCGGAGGTGGAGGAAGTACCTTATCAGATCAAGCCCATGAATTGCCCGTTCCATCTGCGGATCTACAAGAGTAAGACCCGCAGCTACCGGGATCTACCGATACGGTGGGCTGAGCTCGGCACCGTCTACCGATACGAACGGTCTGGGGTGCTTCACGGGCTGCTCCGCGTGCGAGGCTTCACTCAGGACGATGCGCACATCTTTTGCCGCCCTGATCAACTGGAGGAGGAAATCCTTCGGGTACTGAACTTCACGATCGACATGCTGAACACCTTCGGTTTCCGGACGTACGAGATCTACTTGTCGACGCGGCCTGAGAAATACGTGGGAACGCTCGAGAGCTGGGAACTTGCCACCCAAGCGCTGAAGCGAGCGCTTGAGAAGCGGGGTCTCGACTACGAGACAGATCCGGGCGAGGGTGTGTTCTACGGACCGAAGATCGATATCAAGATCAAAGATGTACTGGATCGGCCTTGGCAGTGCTCCACGATCCAGGTGGATTTCAATGAACCGGAGCGCTTCGACATCACGTACATGGGCCAGGATGGGCAGCAACATCGCCCGATCATGATTCACCGGGCCCTGCTAGGCTCACTGGAGCGGTTCCTCGGCGTATTGATCGAGCACTACGCCGGGGCGTTTCCCGTGTGGCTTGCTCCAGTGCAGGTAGCCGTCATCCCCATCACCGACGCGCAGCTGGAAGGGGCGCGCGACATTGCCCGGCAATGCGAGGAAAACGGCCTCCGCGTGTTCCTGGACGACCGGCCGGAGAGAATCAGCTACAAGATCAGAGACGCTGAGACGCAGAAGATCCCGTACATGCTAGTTATTGGGAAGAGGGAGCTGGCAGAGGGTACAGTGTCCGTGCGTCAACGCCGGCACGGAGACCTCGGGGCGATGAAACTGGAGGCTTTCCTCGAGAGAATCGTGCGGGAGGTTGAGACACGGGCGGTCGATGCGGAGTAGCGGCGGGTTGGGTATTCAGCGGGTGCACCTCAAGGACCAAACACAGGGAGGGCAGAGGCCATCAATAGGGACAAAGATCTCCGGGTGAACGATCAGATTCGTGCTCCCCTCGTGCGCCTCATCGACCCTGAGGGGAAACAGCTCGGGATCGTTGAGAGGGGAAAGGCGCTCCGGATTGCGGAGGATCTGGGGCTGGATCTCGTGGAGGTGGCTCCGAATGCCAGCCCACCGGTGTGCCGCATCATGGACTACGGCAAATACCGGTATGAGCTGAGCAAGAAGGAGAAAGCCAGTCGCAAGAAACAACACATGGTCACCATCAAGGAGATCAGGCTCAGTCCCCGCACGGAGCTGCACGACATCCAAACGAAATGCCGACAGGCCCGCGAGTTTCTGGAAGATGGGAACCGCGTGAAAGTGACCATCCGGTTCCGCGGGCGCGAGATGACCCGCACGGATTTCGGCAAGCAGGTGATGCAAAAAGTCATCGAGCTGTTGGAAGACGTGGCCAAGGTTGAAAAAGAACCCTCGATGGAAGGTCACGACCTAGTGGCTTTCCTCGTGCCGAAATGAACGACGCCCTAGAAACGAGGTGCAATCTATGCCGAAGATGAAATCCAATCGAGCCGCAATGAAACGCTTCAAAGTGACGGGTGGCGGAAGGATACGCAGGTACAAGGCGTGTGGTAGCCACCTGTTGACCAAGAAGACTCGGAAGCGCAAACGCAACTTGCGCAAGCCCGCGCTTGTGCATCCGACGGAGGAGAAGAAAGTCAGGAAACTGATACTCGCGTGAGAATAGTGCGAATACCGGTGACCTGCTGGTGGAAACTGGACGAAGAGTTCAAGTATTTCGGAGTTAGAGATGCCAAGAGCGACTGGAAAAGTACCGGGACATCGACGCCACCGTAAGATTGTACGGCAGGCAAAAGGCTACTGGGGAGCCAAGAGCAGGCTGTTCAAGACTGCCAAAGAAGCGGTCGAGCGTGCGTGGCTCTACAGCTACAGGGACCGACGCCAGAGAAAGCGAGAATTCCGGCGGCTCTGGATCGCACGTATCAATGCCGCAGCGAGGCAGTACGGGCTAACCTACGCCACCTTCATTCACTTGCTCAAACAGAACAACATTCAACTCGACCGGAAGCAGCTCGCCGAGATGGCGGTGAATGATGCGGAAGGTTTCCGGAAGCTCGTGGAGTCCGTGAAAGCTGCGTCCAGTACTTCCTGACCCGGCCCGATGCCCAGCGAAAAGGAAAAGCTACTGGAGGAAGTCCAGGCCTCGCGGGAGCGGTTTGTTCGAGACATCGAGACAGTTAGCGATCTGGAGCAGGTCGAACAGCTACGCATTCGCTACCTGGGGCGGAAGGGGGTCATACAGCGGTTCTTCTCGCAGTTGGGTCAACTGGCCAAGGAGGACCGACCCGAGGCCGGAAAGGCGATCAACGAGCTGAAAGAGCTCGTCAACCGCGAGATTTCTGCGCGCAGGGAGCGCTTTCAGGCTCTGAGTCGCCGAGAAGTCGTGTTCGATCCGACGCTGCCGGGTACTCCTTGGCCGGGCGCGACCAAGCATCCGCTTCTGCAAGTCCTCGACGAAATCGTGGACATCTTCGTCTCGATGGGCTTCTCGGTGGAGAGCGGCCCAGAGATCGAGACCGACTACTACAATTTCGAGGCCCTGAACATCCCGGCGGACCATCCCTCGCGCGACCTGCAGGACACTTTCTACCTCGAGCATCCGTATCTTCTTCGCACCCACACCTCCCCCGTGCAGATTCGCACGATGGAGAAACGCCGCCCACCGGTGCGGATGATCGCCCCGGGACGCTGCTTCCGCAAGGACACTCCCGACGCCACCCATTCACCCATGTTTCACCAGGTCGAGGGACTTTGGGTGGACAAGGGGGTGACCTTCGCGCACTTGAAGGGAGTGATTCTCGCCTTCGCACAGAAGCTGTTCGGCAAAGATGTGCGCATCCGTTTCCGGCCAAGCTTTTTTCCCTTCACGGAGCCGAGCGCGGAGTACGACTTTTCCTGCATCATGTGCAAAGGTGAAGGCTGCCGTGTGTGCAAGTACACGGGCTGGCTGGAGATTTCCGGAGCAGGTATGGTGGATCCGGCGGTGTTCGGGTTCGTCGACTACGATCCGGAGGAGTACACAGGATACGCCTTCGGGATGGGGGTGGAGCGAATTGCCATGCTCAAGTACCAAATCGGCGACATCCGACTTTTCTACGATAACGACCTTCGCTTCCTAAGCCAGTTCTGACGCGCCGTGAAAACGACCTACAGATGGCTCTGTGACTATGTGGCGGACCTCCGCGCCACGCCGGAGGAAGTGGCGGAGCGATTCACGATGCTCGGGCTCGAAGTGGAATCGCTCGAGAGGGTGGAACCCGCCTTCTCCGGTGTAGTGGCCGCCAAGATCCTGGACGTCGAGCGATTGGAGGGATCAGACCACCTGGTGGTGGCAAAGGTGGACGCGGGTGCCGTGCACGGAGTGGTCAGTGTGGTCTCCGGAGCCCCGAATGTACAGCCCGGAAGCATCGCGGCCTTTGCCCCGCCCGGTGCGACTTTGGCCAATGGCGAGACGATCGGCATACGTCGTTTCGGCTCGGTGGAGTCCATCGGTATGCTGTGCTCGGAGTCCGAATTGGGGCTCACGAGCCGCGCCGATCAGGTTTGGATCTTCGACACGGATGAGGAGCTCTCCCCGGGCACGGATCTCGCCCGGTGGGTGGGAGAGGATTGGGTGTTCGAGATCAATGTGACACCCAATCGACCGGATTGCCTCGGCACAATCGGACTTGCACGTGAGATTGCCGCCGCGTTCGGTCTGCACCTCCGCATGCCCGATCTGCGGGTACCTGAGGCGAACGAGGGAGTCGAGCAGTTCGTCACCGTGAAGATCGAAGCCCCGGACGCGTGCCCCAGGTACACCGGACGGTACCTGTGGGACGTCACAGTCCGGCCCTCACCGTTCTGGCTGGCGCGACGGCTGGAGCTGGCTGGGATGCGCGCCATCAACAACGTCGTTGACGTCACGAACTACGTAATGCTCGAGTTCGGACAACCGCTCCACGCCTTTGACTACGACCTGCTGGCGGCTGGCACGATCGTTGTGAAACACGCCTCGGAAGGCGAGGAGTTCGTGACGCTCGACGGCAAACCGCATCGCTTGAGCGCGGACACGCTGATGATCTGCGACGCTGAGAAGCCCGTCGCTATCGCCGGCGTGATGGGCGGTGAGAACAGTGAGGTTTCGGAAAACACTAGCCGGATCCTCCTCGAAAGCGCCTACTTCGACGCCACCGGGATTCGCCGTACGCGGAGAAGACTGGGCATTTCGACGGAATCCTCGTACCGATTCGAGCGGGGGGTGGATCCAAACGCTGTCGACCTGGCCTCAAATCGCGCTGCCCAGCTGATCGTGCAAACCGGCGGTGGCAAGGTGGCGCGTGGCATCGTGGATGTGTACCCGCGGCCCATCCGGCCGAGCCGCATCAGTTTCCGACCCGGGCGTGCCAACCAGGTGCTTGGGACGTCGATCCCTGCGGAGACGATGCGAGAGCTCTTGGAAGGGCTCGGCCTTGAGGTGGAGCAGCAGGAGCGCGAGTTCCAGGTCACTGTACCGACCTTCAGACCGGATCTTGCTCGGGAAATCGATCTGATCGAAGAGGTGGCCCGCCACTACGGGTACGACCGCATTGACCCGGATCCCGTTGCCCCCATTGATCAGACCCTGACCGGTGAGGGACGCGATCTCTACCTCGCGAAGGCGCGAGACCTACTGGTGGGGGCAGGCTTGTACGAAACGGTGAATCTGAGCCTCATCTCCCGGGCCCAAGCGGAGTTGTTCATCCAAGATCCGGCGGAGCTCGCGCGCGTGGTCAATCCCCTCGGAGAAGAGCTGGCGTGGCTGAGACCGAGCCTTCTCCCGGGGCTCATCGCCGCGACCGTGCGCAATCTCAACAGGCGGCAGGAACAGGTGTTCCTCTTCGAATGGGGCAAGACCTTCGGTCGTCCGGGGGGGGCGGGCTACGCGGAAGCCACGCGGCTGGCGGGCACTCTGTGCGGTTTGTTTACGTTCAAAACGTGGCGGACGGATGAGCGGCCGGTCGACTTCTTCGATTTGAAAGGCCTGATCAAACTGCTACTCGAGAGCCTGACCGCCGATAAGCAGGTTCACTTCACAACTGCCCAGTATCGTTGGTACGTGGACGGCGGCTTTCAGGTCGTGGTAGGAGACAGAGCCTTAGGCCATGCCGGTCGCTTGGCGGAAGAGGTCCTGCGAAGGTTCGAATGCGAACGGGACGTGTTCGCGTTCGAGCTCGATTGGGAAGCTGTACGGGAAGTTGTGGCCAGGCAACGTGTGTTGCGACCTATTCCCAAATATCCGCCGGTTGAGCAGGACCTGGCACTGCTAGCGGATGAGCACGTGCAGGCGGGCCAGGTGGAACAGGTGATCTGGGCAAATGGCGGTGGCTACCTCAGGTCGGTTCAGCTGTTTGATTTGTATCGGGGCAAACAGATCCCCGCGGGCAAGAAGAGCTTGGCCTTTTCGCTCCAATTCCAGGCTGAAGAGCGCACATTAACCGAGGAGGAAGTGAAAAACCAGGTAGAAAGGATTCTTCGGGCCCTGGAAAAGGAACTGGGTGTCATCCTGAGGCCCCGGTGAAAGGATTTCGCCATGGAATTCCAGCAACTTGAAGTTTTGGAAGAGAAGATCGAGAAGCTCTTGGAGCTCGTCAATCGGCTCAAGAACGAGAACCGCGAGCTCCGCATGCAGAACGCAGAGCTATTGGCAAAGCTGGAGGAGAACGAAAGGACCATCGAAGCACTTAAGGAGCAATACCAGGGCGTAGCACAACATCAGGAGGAAGTGGAACGATTGAAGGCACGCGAACAGGAGGTCAAGCAGAGGATTCAGGAACTACTGGAGAAACTCGATCGAGTTCCGATCGGGGGCTAATTGCACTCAACCACGGGTCAGTGGGAGTTGAAATTGTCTTCCTCCTTTCGTCAGAAAACGCCGAATACACAGCATGCGGGATGAGAGGAGGAATCGTGTTGCCGGAGGGGAAAGTCTTTCGGCAACCTGGTGGGCACGACAGAGAATGAGTTCTCGATGTTTGGCGATTCCAACGTCGTCAAGGTGACCATTTTTGGATCGGAGTACGCAATCCGTGGGGATACGGACGCTGAATATATTCGCCGCGTGGCTCAGTACGTTGACGCTAAGATGAAGGAAGTTGATGAGTCGACGTCGGTGAAATCCTCCCTGAAGGTGGCCATCTTGGCGGCACTCAACATCGCTGACGAGCTTTTCCGCGAACGAGCGGAAAAGAAAGAATTGCAGGTAGCGTACGAACGGAAGTTGCAGTTGCTGGCAAGCAAGCTGGACGACTATTTGCAGAGGGAACAGGCGGAATAGCTGCTCAGCAGTAGCGCAGAAGCTCTGACCCAATCGGAAACCCCATTTCCTGACCCGTGGTGTTGTCACTGACGCCGAACGTCCCGGCGAAGGGCAGGAAATGGGGTTTTCTCATACGAGTTACGAAAAAGTGAGGTGATCGGATGATGACGGTGATCTGGATCGTAGCAATCGTTGCCGCTGTTGCGGTTTCCTTTTTCGCTGGCTGGTTCGTCAGAAAGCGGGTGGGACAGCGCAAAATCGCTAGCGCCGAAGTGATCGCCGAGCGAATCGTCTCCGAGGCTGAGAAGGAGGCGGAGGCGCTGAAGCGGGAGAAGCTGCTGGAGGCAAAAGAGGAGTATCTCCGCCTCAAGCAGTCCGTGGAGAATGAGGTTCGCAGCCAGCGCGCGGAGCTGCAGAAGCTGGAGCGTCAGCTTCAGCAAAAAGAAGCGAACCTGGACCGCCGGGCAGAAATGCTCGACGACAAGCTCCGCACGCTTGACAAACAACAGGAAACACTGAAACAAAAGGAACAGCAGCTAGCCTCCCGCGAAGAGCAACTGGAACGCCTCCTCGAGGAGCAGAAGAGTATTCTGGAGAAAGTCTCGGGAATGAGCCAGGAGGAAGCCAAACAGCTCCTCATCGAGAGCATGAAGGACAAGGCGCGACGAGAAGCTGCTCAGATCGTCAAGGAAATCAAGGACCAGGCTCGTCTCACTGCCAACAAGGAGGCGAAAGAGATCATCATCCAGGCGATCCAGCGCACTGCGGCAGATCACTCGGTGGAGACGACGGTGAGCGTCGTGAACCTGCCCAACGAGGAGATGAAGGGCAGGATCATCGGACGGGAGGGCCGAAACATCCGGGCTTTCGAGCAAGCCACGGGCGTGGACGTGATCGTGGACGACACACCGGAAGCCGTGATTCTGAGTGGTTTTGACCCCTTCCGGCGCGAGGTGGCCCGCGTCGCCCTCGAGCGCTTGATCTCCGACGGGCGAATCCACCCATCCCGGATCGAAGAGGTGGTGGAGAAAACCCAGAAGGAGATGGAGGAGAAGCTGCACGAGATCGGCGAACAGGCCTGCCTGGACGCCGGGGTACACGGAATCCACCCGGAATTGGTCAAACTGCTCGGCAAACTCAAGTACCGCACCAGCTACGGCCAGAACGTGCTGCAGCATTCCGTCGAGGTGGCCTACCTGGCTGGCCTGATGGCTGCTGAGCTCGGTCTGGATGGGAATTTGGCCAAACGCGCGGGACTCCTGCACGACATCGGCAAGGCCATCGACAAGTACACCGAGGGAACCCATACGCAGATCGGGGTTGAGATTGCCAAGAAGTACGGCGAAGGGCCCATTGTGCTCAACGCGATCGCCGGGCACCACGAGGATGTCGAGGCCATCTCGCCGATCACCGTGCTCGTGAAGGCAGCGGACGCCATCTCGGGCTCGCGTCCCGGGGCCCGACGCGAAACTCTTGAGAGCTACATCAAACGTCTGGAGAAGCTCGAGCAGCTCGCTAAGAGCTTCGAGGGCGTGGGCCAGGCCTACGCCATCCAGGCTGGCCGCGAAGTACGGGTGATGGTCTTGCCGGAGAAGGTGGACGACTCGACGGCAGAGTTGCTCGCTACAGATATCGCCGAGAAGATTCAGAGCGAGATGGAGTACCCAGGCCAGATCAAAGTGACCGTCATCCGGGAGTACCGGGCGATCGACTACGCGAAGTGACACAATCTGTTTGCTTTTTTGCTGCGCTGCGGCTAAATTTGCGCCTCGAAAGACAGGAAACGCGGTGACTCAAGTTCTGTTCATCGCCGATATCGTAGGGAAGCGGGGGGTGCGTGTGGCGCTGCGGGGTCTGGAACTCCTCCGCAAGCGCGGAGTACGACCGGACTACTGCTTCGCCAACGGCGAGAACCTGAAGAACGGACGCGGAGTCGATCGGCGTCTCGCCCAAGAGCTCTTTGACAACGGCATCGATGCCCTCACCACGGGCAATCACGTGTGGGATCGCCAGTCGGATCAGGAGCTCCTCGGCGATGAGCGAATTCTCCGCCCGGCAAACTATCCGCCGGAGTTGCCCGGACGCGGTTGGGCGGTGTACCAGAAAGGCACCAAGGTGGCCGTGGCGCTCATCAACTTGCAGGGGCGAACGTTTCTGTACAGTATCGACTGCCCCTTCCGGACCGCGGACGCAATCCTCAAGGAAGCCGTTGTCCGCTCCTGTGCCATCCGCATCGTGGACATGCACGCTGAGGCAACAGCGGAGAAGCAGGCGCTAGCTTGGTACCTGGATGGCAAAGTGAGCGCCGTGATCGGCACTCACACCCACGTGCAGACCGCCGATGAAACGATATTGGAACAGGGGACTGGCTACATCACCGACGTCGGCATGACCGGATCGCACCGGGGAGTCATTGGAGCTGAACGAGAGATATCCATCCGGCGCTTTCTACTGCAGATTCCAGCGCAGATGAAACTTGCACGGGGATGGGAAACTTTCAACGCCGTGTTTCTCAGCATTGACGAGAGCACGGGGCGTTGTGTGGACATCCGGCGGATTTTTGAGCGGGTGGAGATTCCGTAGAGGGAAGAATTGGCTCAGATCATCGACGGAAAGGCGATCGCCACCGAGATCCGCGAGGGTCTCAAACGGGAAGTGGAAGCTCTGAGGCAGCAGGGCATTGCACCAGGCCTGGCCGTTGTGCTGGTAGGGGACAATCCGGCATCCGTCACATACGTCCGAATGAAAGAGAAAGCCTGCGACGAGCTCGGGATAGCCTCGTTCCACCACGACCTACCGGCCGGTGTGTCTCAGGGTGAACTACTGAGCCTGATTGACCAACTGGCGGACGACGACCGCGTCCACGGTATTCTGGTGCAATTGCCCTTACCGGATCACATTAATGCTGAGGCAGTGATTGAGGCCATCCCCCCGGAAAAGGATGTGGACGGCTTCCATCCGACCAATCTCGGGAAGCTCTTGCAGGGCGCTGAGACGTTCGTACCTTGTACTCCGGCGGGTATCCAGGAACTGCTTTTGCGATCGGGCCACAGCCCTGAAGGGAAACATGTGGTGATCGTAGGGCGTAGTAACATTGTCGGCAAACCGCTCGCGGCCCTCCTGATGCAGAAGAAGCCGGGCGCCAACGCGACGGTCACAGTTTGCCACAGTGGCACGTCTGATCTTTCCGAGCAAACGCGGTCGGCGGACATCCTGGTCGCGGCGATGGGCGTTCCTCGGTTCATCAAACGGGAGATGGTCCGGCCGGGCGCTGTGGTGATTGACGTCGGCGTGAACAGAGTGGATGATCCGTCGGCGAAGCGCGGGTACCGGCTGGTGGGGGATGTGGACTTCGACGAAGTGTCCGAGGTTGCGGCTGCCATCACTCCGGTCCCGGGTG
The DNA here is from genome assembly GCA_964464205.1 of uncultured Cytophagia bacterium. Taxonomy (GTDB): domain Bacteria; phylum Zhuqueibacterota; class Zhuqueibacteria; order Oleimicrobiales; family Geothermoviventaceae; genus Zestofontihabitans. The sequence continues at coordinate 1,391 of CAYXFI010000077.1, read as the reverse complement.
GCGTGGGACCGATGACCATCGCAATGTTGATGCGGAATACGGTGCTGGCGGCGCGAAGAGCCGCGCGCACAGCCAACGCGTGAAGAGAAGTAGCGGGCCAGTAGCTCAACTGGACAGAGCGTCGGCCTCCGGAGCCGAAGGTTGTGGGTTCGAGTCCCGCCTGGCCCACTAAAAGACCAAGCGCAGCGCTTGGTCTTTTTTTGTGCCTACTGCCGGGATCTGCTGCCGTCGTGTTGCTTTTGTGGGGTCGTTTGTGTACTTTTGTGTCTGAGGAGCAGTTTCGAAGTGGTTCTGCACGAGGATCTCGTTCCTTTGGCGACAACTCGCAAGAAAGCTCCCAAGACGCAGTTCGTCTGCCAGAACTGCGGCTACACAAGCCCAAAGTGGCTTGGCCGCTGCACGGAATGCGGCGCATGGAATTCCTTCGCCGAAGAGACGGTAGTGCCCACGCGAGAGGCAGCCGCAAGCCGCCGCGCTGCCACCAGCGAGCCGAAGGCACTGCACGAGGTGGATTCCGCCCGCTACGAACGGATTCCCAGCGGGAGTGTCGAATTCGACCGTGTCCTTGGGGGCGGCTTCGTACCAGGAAGTGTGGTACTGCTTGGGGGGCAGCCGGGGATTGGCAAGTCGACAATCTTGCTTCAGCGCGCTGCTTCGCTCGACTCTCTTGGCAAGCGAGTCCTTTACGTCTCCGGGGAGGAATCTGAGCAGCAAATCAAGCTGCGGGCAAATCGCCTGGGAATCGAGGGAAGGAACATCTTCCTGCTCTCGGAACAAGACCTGGACTCCATTCTGGCTGCGGTCGAGTCCCTGAAACCCGATTTCCTCATCGTTGATTCCATCCAGACAGTGACCCGTGCGGAGTTTGAAAGTGCGCCGGGCAGCGTGACCCAGGTCAGGGAGTGCGCCCACGCTCTCACGGAAGTGGCCAAACAGCGTGGGATGCCGGTGATCCTGGTGGGACACGTGACCAAGGAAGGGTACCTGGCGGGTCCCAAGATCCTCGAACACGTCGTCGATGCCTCGCTCATGTTCGAAGGCGACCACCAGCATCCCTACCGGATCCTCCGCGCGACGAAAAACCGTTTCGGCTCCACTGATGAGATCGGCGTGTTCGAGATGGCCGAGAGGGGCCTCCAGGAAGTGACCAACCCAAGCGAGTACTTCTTGTCGGAGCGCTCTCAGGGTGTCCCGGGGTCTGTGGTCACGTGCCTGCTGAGGGGAAGCCGTCCGGTACTACTCGAAATCCAGGCGCTAACCGCGGTGAGCCACTACAGCATGCCCCAGCGCACCTGCACCGGGTTCGACCCCCGCCGGCTCGCAATGATTCTGGCCGTTCTGGAAAGACGCGCTGGGGTCAACGCCGGCGCCCACGACGTGTTCGTCAACGT
>CAYXFI010000076.1:0-12787 GCA_964464205.1 uncultured Cytophagia bacterium | reverse complement strand
GCGCTGAGTTTCATTCCGACGGGGGACTGGAGTACTGTTGTGAAAAATGGGGGAACCCTGGCCCAGATCGCTCTTGACAAATTGGGACCAGTTTGTTATCATCGTGCGGGTTCATGAGACAGGCGGACCGGCTGGGAGTGCGGTTTGAACGAAGGGTTCGATCGAGTGGCAAGGACCGATCGTCTAACCGAAAGGTGTACTGGACTCGGATACCTTAGCACCGCTGAGCGCGGCGGCAAAAGCTAGAGGGACAGTCAATTTCGACTGTCCCTTTTCTTTTTGTCCGGGAGACAGGAGGAATAGGTGTGGGGTGCTGTGGCGTGAGAGCCCGGGTAGGCCAAGAAACCGCAGGAGTGGACCATGAGATTCGCTGAGCGCATGAACCGACTGGGAACCGAGACGGCCTTCGAAATGCTGGCGAAGGCCAGGGCGCTGGAGGAACAGGGCCGCGAGGTGATCCATCTGGAGATCGGCGAGCCGGATTTTGATACCCCGGCGAACATCGTTGACGCGGCGGTCCGTGCCCTTCGGGAGGGCCACACGCACTACGGGCCCGCCCCGGGGATTCCGGAGCTGCGGCAGGCTATCGCGGAGGATGCGAGTCGTCGACGCAACATCCGGGTCACGATGGAAAACGTTGTGGTCACCCCCGGTGCCAAGCCGATCATGTTCTTCGGGATCCTCGCCTGTGTGAACGAGGGGGAAGAAGTCATCTACCCCAATCCGGGGTTTCCGATCTACGAATCGGTGATTAACTTCGTTGGTGCCAGGCCGGTGCCCATCCGCCTGCGCGAGGAGAGGGAATTCAGCTTCGACGTGAACGAGCTCGCCGACCTGATCTCCGACAAGACACGGATGATCATCCTGAATTCACCGCACAATCCGACGGGCGGAGTACTGAGCCGCGCCGATCTGGAAGCCATCGCTGAGCTTGTGCGCGACCGGGATATCTGGATTATCTCGGACGAGATTTACAAGGATATCCTGTACGACGGCGAGTTTCACAGCATCGCCTCCCTGCCCGGTATGCTCGAGAAGACGATCATCCTCGACGGCTTTTCCAAGACCTACGCCATGACGGGTTGGAGGCTCGGGTACGGCATCATGCCGGTCCCGCTGGCCGAAAAGATGGCCCGACTGATGGTGAACAGCAATTCGTGCACGGCCACTTTCGTGCAGATGGCCGGCGTCGAAGCGCTGAAGGGACCGCAGGACGAGGCCCGCAAGATGACGGCCGAATTCAAGCGCCGCCGCGACGTGATCGTGGACGGTCTGAACCGCATCGAGGGAATCCGCTGCCTGCGACCCCGCGGCGCGTTCTACGTTTTCCCGAACGTGAGCGGGCTACCCATGTCCACTCGAGAGCTGGAAGATTTCCTCCTGTACGAGGCTGGCGTGGCCGCACTTTCCGGGACCGCCTTCGGCCAGTACGGAGAAGGTTACCTGCGGTTCTCTTACGCGAATTCGGTGGAGAACATCGAGAAGGCTCTGGATCGAATGGAGAAGGCCCTCAGAAAAGCGCGAAAGTGAGGAGAAGGAGTTGGAAGCGAAGAAGACCGCTCTGTACGAAACTCACAGGAAGCTCGGCGCCAAGATGGTGCAGTTTGGCGGGTACTGGATGCCCATCCAGTACCGCGGCATCTTCGAAGAGCACCGCCGCGTGCGGACAACCGTGGGGGTCTTCGATGTTTCCCACATGGGGGAGTTTTTCATCTCGGGGCGCGGGGCATTCGATTTTCTGCAGCGACTGACGACCAACGACGTCGGGCGTCTGTCCGTGTACCAGGCGCAGTACTCCCTGATGTGCTACGAGCACGGCGGGATCGTGGACGATCTGATCGTCTACCGTTTTCCCGACCGCTACATGATGGTGGTGAATGCAGCGAACACCGAGAAAGACTGGAACTGGCTGCTGGAGCACCGGACCGAGGGTGTGACCCTCGAGAATCGCAGCGACGATCTGAGTCTGATCGCTGTACAGGGGCGCTACGCCGAAGCAACCTTGCAGAAGCTGGTGGAAGCGGATCTCGCCCAGGTGCGCTACTACTGGTTCACCGAAACGAAGGTGGCCGGGGAGAACGCCGTGGTGTCGCGGACGGGTTACACGGGCGAAGACGGCTTTGAAATCTGCGTGGAACGCGGGCGGACAGAGCCTGTCTGGAACGCCGTGCTGGAAGCGGGCAGAGAGTTTGAAATCGAGCCCATTGGATTGGGGGCGCGAGACACTCTGCGTCTGGAGATGAAGTACTGCCTCTACGGAAACGACATCGACGAAAACACGAACCCGATCGAAGCCGGCCTCGGCTGGATCACCAAGCTGAAGAAGGGGGACTTCATCGGCAGAGAAGCTCTGCTGGAGGTGAAGGAGAAGGGACCCGAGCGCAAGCTCGTGGGACTGGAGGTGGACGGACGGGTGGTCCCCCGTCACGGGTACGCGATTCTGGACGTTGACGGGGAAACGGAGATCGGCTTCGTCACCTCCGGCACCTTCTCTCCGATGCTGGAGAAGCCCATCGCGATGGGGTACGTCCGTACCGAGTACAGCCAGGTGGGGACCCCTCTCAGTGTGGACGTTCGGGGGCGAAAAGTTCGCGGGCGCGTTGTGGAGACTCCCTTCTACAAGCGACCGTACTGAACGACAATGCGGATCGATGTGGCGCTGCTGCCGGGATTGGTTGCCCGGGAGGCTGTGGTCGGAAGCACGGTCGTAGTGGTCGACGTGCTGCGGGCGGGGGCTACCGTGGCCACGGCGCTGGGCCACGGGGCGAATCGTGTGATCCCGGTGAGGAGCGTATCCGAGGCGCGGCGGCTTGCCCGCGAGCTAAAGACCGAGGGGGTGCTCTTGTGCGGGGAGCGAAGGGGGTTGCCTCCGCGCGGCTTTGATCTGGGCAATTCTCCGCGTGAGTTTTCCCCTGAACGAGTGTCCGGTCGTACCCTCGTTTTCACCACGACGAACGGCACACGTGCGCTGCAACGGGCGGACGGCGCCGGTCGCGTCGCGTTCGCAGGACTGGTGAACGCGCCGGCCGTGGCGGAATGGGCTGGGCACGATTCGGCGAATGTCCACATCTTGTGCGCGGGCCAGAATGGCGCCCTGGCGCTGGAGGACGTTCTGTGCGCGGGTCTCCTCGTGGCCCGGCTGGTGGCGAGCCAAAGCGCAGAACTTACCGATTCGGCCCGGGCGGCACTGGCGATTTGGAATGAGGGGAAAACGCGTGTCCGGGACGTGCTTCGCCAGTGTGCGCACGGTCGGTACCTGCGGTCCGTGGGCTTCGCGGAGGATGTGGACTACTGTTCGCAGGTGGGGACGTTGCACGTCGTCCCCGTCCTGCGGGATGGTGCCCTCGTCGACATCGCCAAACGCCGAATACCCGACTGAGACGCCTTTCCGGGAACTGCTCGGCCTGGCCGCGGGCTGCTGGCGCTGGGGCAACCGAGGGGGAAGAGGGCCCCGCGTGGACCTGCGTTCGGGCATGGCCCCCCGGCCGGCTTCCGTACGCCGATTTCCGCTGTGTGGCCGGACAGCGGCTTTTCGAGGTCACTTTCCTACGACGGGGTCCCGGTTGGAGGGGCCGGACGGTGTTGTACCCCGGAGCCCTGATTTCTGAGTTGCCTTTTTGCGCTCGGGGCGGTACATTGTGGGCGGAAATGCCTGATAATTCGAACTCCAGCTCACCGACACTCACCCCGGGGACATGGTGGCGCGACGCTTCGATCCCGCTCGCATTCGGTGGTCGCTGTACGCGATCATCGATCGCGAGTACGTGGATCCTGCGGAGATGGCGGCGGTGACGGAAGCTGCCATCCGCGGGGGCGCGGGGATCATCCAGCTGAGAGACAAGGTCAGCAGCGGGCGGCAGTTCTACGAAAACGCGGTGGTGCTGCGCGACGTCACCCGTCGCCACGGCGTACCGTTCATCGTGAATGATCGCGTGGATGTGGCCCTCGCCGTGGATGCCGACGGCGTGCACGTGGGCTGGTCGGATCTTCCCCCGGAGGTGACCCGCAGACTCATCGGCCCGGAACGTCTACTCGGCCTTTCGGCCAGTTCAGAAAACGAGGTGGGACGGGCGCTCGGGTACGGCCCCGACTACCTGGGCATCGGTGCGATGTTCAGCACAAAGACGCGGCCGGACTACGCGGTTCCAGGCCCCTCCTTGATCGCTGCGGTTCGGGGAAGGGTTTCCTGCCCGATTGTGGGAATTGGCGGGGTGACTCCCGAGAACTGCGGCGAAGTGATCCGCGCAGGGGCAGATGGGGTGGCGGTGATCTCGGCGCTGCTCGAGGCGGACGACGTGGAGGCCCGTGCGCGCGAGTTCGTGCGCGCGGTCGAGTTGGCTCGTCGGTGAGTGGGAGCAAGCAGGGCCGGCCTCGTTGGAGAGTCGCCGGAATATGAGGAAGTAGCCAGGGATGTGGAAGAAGAGGCGCAGGAATCCCCAGAAGCAGCGTCAGCAGGAGGTCTTGGGTCTGCTTCTGATGACGTTCGGGCTCCTCCTGTTGTTAGCGATGGTCAGCTTTCGGCCGGAGGAGGTGCCGGGCAAGATACACCTGGGCCAGACCCGCAACGCGATGGGGTTCGTCGGCGCCTACCTCGCCTATTACGTGATCCGGTACACGTTCGGGTACGCCGCTTTCAGCTTACCTTTCTTGATCATTGCAATTGGCTGGAATCGATTCCGCCGACAGGATCCCGCCGGGCTTGTGCATTGGACGCCCTTCGTTTTCCTGTTCAGTTTGTACGCGGCGGTGCTGATGGCTCTGCCGGACGCCCTCCGTAGCGACGGCGCGCCGGATTTCAGGTTGGGGGGTGCCCTAGGCATCGCCATCGCTACGCGGATGATCGCGTGGCTAGGGCTGGCGGGAAGTGTCATCGTGCTATTCGCCCTGGCGTTGATCCTATTCTCCGCGGCCACACATGTCAGTCTTTCCGCGTGGGCGGCGGGAATCAGTGAGGCTCTGGCCGACGCTCGGATGGCCGCCCAGAGGAAGCTCAACGAGTGGCATCGGGCGCGGGTACAGCGGAAGCTGTCCGAGCAGGAGCTGCCCATCTCCTGGCACCGGGAGGAAGATGTCGTGGCTCCGGAGGAACGGGCGGAGCCGAGCGAAGTCTCACCCCCAGCGCCGGAGCACCCTGAGGCAGAAGAGGAGGAGGTCACCGAACGCGAGAGACGCGGGGAAATTCTCGAGTTGAAGCCGGATGCCACGCGTGGTGCGTTTCGACCTGGGGGGCAGTTGGAGCTCGCGATGGAGGAGCCGCCTCCAGAACGGGTGGAAGGGGTGCACTACTCGCCGGAAACGTACCAGTTCCCGCCGCTGTCGCTGCTGATACCCTCGGAACCAGTCGGCGAGATGACGGACGCGGAGCTCCGGGAGAACGCGAAGCTGCTTGAGCAGGCGCTGCTGGAGTTCAATGTCCGGGCTAAAGTGGTAGAGATCAGCCCCGGACCGGTGATCACACGCTACGAGGTGGAACCGGCGCCGGGAGTGAAGATTGCGCAGATTCTGAGCCTGTCGAACGACTTGGCCAGGATGCTGCGGGCTCGGAGCATCCGGATTGTGGCGCCGATCCCCGGAAAGGCCGCGGTCGGGGTGGAGATTCCGAACAAGAACCCGGCCGTGGTGCGGATTCGTGAGATCCTGGAATCGCCGGACTTCGCGCAGTCCGACTCGGTGCTAGCGATTGCCCTCGGGCGCACTGTGTCGGGCAAACCCTACGTGACCGACCTGGCCAGAATGCCCCATCTTCTGGTGGCGGGCGCCACTGGGTCGGGGAAGAGCGTGTGTCTGAACTCGATCATCACAAGCATCCTGTACAAAGCCAGGCCTGATCAGGTCCAATTCGTCTTGATTGATCCGAAGCGTCTGGAGTTGTCGCTGTACGCGAAGCTGCGGGATCACCATCTGAACTACGTGGAAGGGCTGGAAGAAGTGGTCATCACGACTCCGGCGAACGCGATCACTGCTCTCCGCGCCGTGGAGTACGAAATGCAGCGGCGCTACGAGCTGTTCGCCCACGTGGGGGTGAGGAGCTACGACGACTACGAGGAGCGAGCCCGCAGGGGGGAAGTCATGGCCGAAGATGGTCAGCCCCTGGAGACCTTGCCGCGCCTGGTGGTCATCATCGACGAGCTGGCGGATTTGATGCTCACGGCCGCGAAGGAAGTGGAAGAGCCGATCGCGAGACTCGCTCACATGAGCCGTGCGGTCGGCATCCATCTGGTGCTCGCCACGCAGCGTCCCTCCGTGGATGTGCTGACCGGCGTGATCAAAGCCAATTTCCCGGTGCGCATCGCCTTTCGGGTCTTCTCGAAGACCGATTCACGCACGATCCTGGACATGAACGGCGCCGAGAAGCTGTTGGGTCGCGGGGACATGCTGTTCGTCCCACCCGGCAGTCCGGAGCCGATCCGCATCCACGGAGCCTACGTTTCCACGGAGGAGTCGGAGGCGCTGATCAATTGGGTGTCCGCCCAACCGAAGTTTCCGAAGGAGCCGCTTGCGCAGCTCCGCGAAGCGCAGGCAGGCGGTGGCGAGTGGGGATTGGGCGAGAGGGATCCGTTGTTTGAACAGGCTGCCCGGCTCGTGGTTCGTCACCAGCAGGGGTCGATCTCGCTGCTCCAGCGGCGGCTCAAAATCGGCTACGCGCGGGCTGCGCGCATCATCGACGAGTTGGAGGAAGCGGGAATCGTGGGACCCTTCGACGGGAGCAAGGCCCGGGAAGTGCTGATGGACGAAGAGGGGCTCATGGGGTTGGGGATCGCACCCTACGGCGACACGTGATCAACGGTCGGCTTCCGGTTTGATCGGGCCCTCAAGGCAGGGAGGTGCGTCATTTTGAAAAAGCGAGTGGTGGTGCTAATTTCGGTCCTAATAGCGCTGGGGCACTCCGCCGCGTGGGCGGTCACCGCGGATGAGATCGTTCGGCACACGAAAAAGCGATATGAGTCCATCAAATACCTGACGCTTCATTTCACCCAGGTGTTTGAGTGGAAGCTCACGGGAGAGCGCCAAGAGCTGGCCGGCATCGTGCACGTGGCGCCGGGGGACCGCTACCGGGTAGAGACCGCCACACAGCTCATTGTATCGGATGGCAAGACGGTGTGGACTTACAACAAACCGATCGATCAGGTGGTGATCGACCGGTTGGGCGAGGACAGATCGCCTTTGCTACGCGACCTCGTGCTCAGGTACATGCGCGAATATGCTGCCGAACTCCTGGGGGAAGAAGAAGTCTCGGGCAGGAAGTGCTGGGTGCTCAGGCTGAAGGCAAAGGATCCGGCGGAGCTTGTGGGACAGATCACAGTCTGGGTGGACCGGGAAAAGTACATTGTGTGGCAAACGGAAGAAATCGATGCCAACGGAAATCGCAATCGATATGTGGTGACTGTTTTTGAAGAACCCGCCAGACTGCCGGACGAATTGTTTCGATTCCAACCCCTCCCATCTGCGGAAGTGATTGATTTGCGCATGCAATAGCGTTGAAAAATCCTTTGCAAGTTTCCGACTGCTTTCTTATTATTGCAGGCAAAACCGGGAGCTTACAAGCAGAGGCTGAGGGGAGCTATCTTGATGCAAATGCAGGAACCCGTGGAGCAGCAGGTAACGCTCAGCGATTATCTGCGCGTTCTGTACCGGGGGCGCTGGATTGTAGCCATTTCCTTCCTCGCCACCGTCCTCGCGACCGCCTACTTCACGTTCACCGCTGAACCGATCTACGAGGCATCCGCGACCGTGATGATCAAGGAAGAGGGCGGTGTCTCGGACGTCCTCTTTGGCGGGGTGGCGAGCGCCTTCAAGCGGGAAACCGAAATCAACAATCAGGTTCAGATCCTCAAGAGCCACACTCTGGCGGAAGAGGTTATCCGGAAACTCCGCGAGTCGCAGTACGCGGACAAGCTCCGAGTGTTGGGCAATCTCCCGGAGGATGTGCGGAGGGGGTTCAACCCCATCGGCGCTGCCATGAATTTCCTGTCGGGGGTACTGGGCGGAGGACAGGATGACCATCAGCCCACCAGCGAGGAAGAACTAGTCGCTGTGCTCGCCGAAGGCCTGCGCGAAAAGATCAAGGTCAATCCGATCCGCGACACGGATATGATTCAGATCAAGTTCGAGGCGCCGAGTGCGTTCGAGGCGGCCTACGTGACCAATACGATTGCGCAGACCTATCAGGAAGAGGACATGCAGTGGAGCCGCGCGGAAGTGAGCCGCGTCAAGGAATTCCTCGCCCAGCAGCTCCCGAAAATCCGCGCGGACCTGGAGGCCACCGAGGAGAGGCTGAAACAGTACCAGGAGCAGAGCAACGTCTTCGCGCTGGACAAAGAGACGGAGAAGTTGGTTGAGAACATCTCCGAAGTGGAGGCGATGTATGAGTCCGCCGTGACGGACCTTCGCTCGTACGAGAAGCGGCTGGCCTACATCGACTCCGTGCTCGAAGTGAGCCGGCTGAGCATCGATGTGGATGCTATTGCTAAGGAACCCTACCTCGAGGAAATAAGCAAGCAGATCGCTGAGAAAGAAATCCAACGCGCGACGACTGTGAGTCAGTTGCTGGACGCGGGGCTCCTCCACGCTCAAGAGGGAAAACTCACGCTGGCACAAATCGACCGTGAACTGGAGAAGCTGCGGGAGAAGTTCCGCCAGGAAGTTGCCAAACTGGCCAGTGCTCGGATCACGAACCCGCTCGAAGTAGCCAATCAGGTCCTGCAAAGGAAGATCGAGCTGGAGGCGGAACTGCGGTCCCTGCGGCCCAAGGTCGAATCTCTGCGGAAGCTTTTGGCGGAGTACAACCGGCGCCTCGAAAGCATCCCCGCCAAAGCGTTGACCCTGGCGCGGCTCAAGCGGGCGGCGCTGGTCAATGAGAAGATCTACACGATGATGCAGGAGAAGTACGAGGAAAGCCGGATCACCGAAGTGGGCCAGCTCGGCAAAGTGCGCATCGTAGATCCGGCGCGCCCGCCGCTCTATCCAGTGAAGCCCAAGAAGAAACTCAATTTGATCCTCGCCGGGATCATCGGCCTGATGCTCGGGGTTGGGATTGCGTTTGTGATTGAGTACATGGACAATAGCGTACGGAGCCCCGAGGAAGTGGAAAGACTCGGGTTACCCCTGTTGGGAACGATCCCGACGATTGAGATCGAGGAAGAAGACGAAAGGGAGCGTCTCAAGTTCCGCCCGAGCAACGGCGATCAGGAGGCCAAGGAGCTCTCGGGGAGACTGGTGGCGCACTTTCGGCCCAAGTCGCCGATCTCTGAAGCCTACCGTACCGTACGAACGAACATTCAGTACAGTCGCCCAGACCAGCCGCCTCGGGTGATCCTGGTGACGAGTCCGGGCCCCGGGGAGGGGAAATCGACGACGGTGGCGAACCTGGCGATCACGTTTGCTCAGCTCGGCAACCGGACGCTACTGGTGGATGCAGACCTGCGCCGGCCGATCATGCACAGGATCTTCAACCTGGATCGGAGCCGAGGCTTGACGAACTGTATCGTCGGGCGTGAACGGCTGGAAGACGTCGTCCATTCCACGGCCATTGAGAACCTGTACGTGATGGCTTGTGGGCCCCTGCCGCCGAACCCGTCGGAGATTCTCGGTTCGGATGCGATGAAGCAGCTGCTGAAGCAGATGAGTGAGCAGTACGAGGCGGTACTCTTGGACAGCCCTCCGACCCTCGCCGTTACGGATGCTGTTGTGCTTTCGACAGAGGTCGACGGCGTGGTCATGGTCCTTCGTGCCGGGCGGACAGATAGACAGGCTGCCCTCCGTGGCTATGCCTCGGTGGAGAAGGTGGGCGGCAAGATTCTGGGGGTGCTACTGAACGGCATCGAGGTTCAGAGTCTCTACGGGTCCTACTACTATTATTACCACTACTACTATTACACGCGGGATGGTGAGCGCAAAGTGAGGAAGAAAAAGAAGAAACGCTCGCACTATTGAGAGGTCGCGTCGTGCTAGGAAGGCAACTTCGAGACAGGTGCGGTCCCATGCGCTTCCTTTCCAGGAGTTTTTTCATTCTGCTTGTGCTGTCGGTTTACTACCCGACGAATGCACAGGAGCAGAAGACCGCGCCCGCCCCTGCGGCGGGCTTCCAGCAGCCGGCGCGCTACTACCTCGGTTCGCTGGGGCAAGGGGGACCCGATCAGCTCTTGATGACGGTCAACGTGTGGGGATTTGTCCAGAAACCCGGCCAGTACCTGGTGCCGGTGAACACGAACCTTGTTTCCCTCATCTCCTACGCTGGGGGTCCTCTGGAGGACGCGAGTCTGGGGCGGGTTGAGGTGATTCGCGCGGCGGCTAACGACGGGCAGCCGGCTGTGGTGAAGGTCGATGTGGAAGAGTACCTGAAGAAGGGAGACCCATCGCTGTTGCCGGTTCTGCGACCTGGGGATACGGTGGTTGTGCGCGCGAGCCGAATGTACGGGGTGCGGAGGTTGCTCGACTACGTCTGGCGCATCGCCGTGATCATCCAGGCGTACGCTCTGTTCTCCTACTACATTGCCCGAAGCTGAACTCTCAGACCGTCTGGATCCCAATTCTGCGCAGCCCGACAAGGCTTGGAAACTTCTCATCGTGGGTGAAGGCATGCCCGTTCACATCGACGCAGATCAGCCTCACTGGTACGCTCTCTACACACGGTCCCGCCACGAGAAGAAAGTCGAGTGGCAGCTGCAACAAAAGGGCGTGACGTGCTACCTGCCTCTGCGCCAAGTGTGGCGGCGCTGGAGTGACCGTCGCAAGCTCGTAGAAGAGCCCCTTTTCCGTTGTTACGTCTTCGTCTACGGGGATGAGAAAGATCGGCTGTCTGCCCTGCAAACCTACGGAGCGGTCCGCATCGTGAGCTTCAATGGCCGTCCGGCGATCGTGCGCGAAGAAGAGATCGAGAACATCAAACGGATCCTGCGGGAGTTCCCGGAGGCTGAAGCTTGCGAGGGGTGGGTGGTCGGCGAAAGTGTGGAGATCGTGCGGGGCCCCCTCACCGGCATCCGGGGGACATTGGTTCAGATACGGGGCGCACACCGGCTTGTAGTGAACGTCGATTCAATCCGCCAGGGCATTCGGTTCGAGATCGACGCAAGCGACGTGCGCTCCCTCCGGGATGAACCGGAGATAGCTGGATTCGTCGGACGGTGAGCGTGTGTATCGGATGGCGCAGGAGCGCTTTTGTTCTCCGTATCCTCCTCGCCGACGGACCGCTGCTCGGCCGCAGGGTGATTGGCGGACCTAAGGAGTGCGCTGACTACCTTTGAGTCTGCCCGGGTACTGTGCCCTACGAAGCCATCGTGCCTTCCTTGCCTCGTTTTGCACGTCCTTCCCCACCTTGCGAGAATTTCCATTGCCTTTCTGGCTAGGTTCGTTAACTTTCGGTCAAAAGTTGATGGTGAACAATCGCTCGGGAGGCGACCATGGGTGAGTATTCCGTGAACCGTCGCGAGTTTCTGAAGCGCACGTCGGCGCTGGCCGCTGGTCTTGGGATTGTGCCTCTGGTTGATCAGGGAGAGGAAGATCCGGCTGCCTCCGCGCCGCGAGGGAAAGTCGGTGCGAACGAGAAAGTGGTTGTTGGCTTCATTGGCTGCGGTGGAATGGGGAGGGCGAACATTCGCTTTTTCAAGGAACAGCCGGACGTGGAGATTGCCGCCGTCTGCGACGTGTACCAACCCCATCTCGACCGCGCGCTTGCGCTAGCAGGAGAAAAAGCGAAAGGGTATCACGATTTCCGCAAGCTGCTGGAGAGGAAAGACATCGACGCCGTCGTAGTGTCGACGCCGGATCACTGGCACGCGCTACCCACGATCCTGGCCTGCCAGGCGGGGAAGGATGTGTACGTAGAGAAGCCGCTTGCCCTCACAATTGTCGAGGGAAGGCGAATGGTGGAATACGCAAGACGCTACAATCGTGTGGTCCAAACGGGGACGATGCAGCGTTCGGGCAAGCATTTTCAGCGGGCGGTCGAAATCGTCCGGAGCGGAATGCTGGGCAAGATCACGAAAGTGCGTGCTTGGAACGCAGGCAATTCCTACCCCGAGGGGATCGGGAATCCGCCGGACAGCGATCCACCGCCGGGGCTGGACTGGGATTTCTGGCTCGGCCCCGCTCCCTACCGTCCGTACAACAAGAATCGCTGCATCTACAATTTCCGGTGGTTTTGGGACTATTCGGGCGGAAAGCTGACGGACTGGGGTACGCATCTACTGGATATTGTGCTTTGGGCGATGGACGTCGAGGCCCCTTTGGCGGTTACGGCCTCGGGAGGGAAAATGGCCCTAGAGGACAACCGGGAAACACCAGACACCCTGGAGGTAGTGTACGAATTCCCCGGTTTCATTTGTATCTATTCGGACCACGAGGTCAATGCCCGTGGTATCGACCAGCACGGTTACGGGATTCAGTTCTACGGGACCGAAGGGACGCTGTACGTGAATCGCAGCGGGTACTGGTTGGAACCGGAAATGAAGAAAGAGGGAGAGCATCGTGTTGGACGGGTGCCGGTCATCCACAGCGGCGGCTCGAAGATGAACGAGCCGCACGTGCGGAATTTCCTGGACTGTGTGAAGAGCCGTGAGAAACCGATTTGCGATGTGGAGATAGGGCACCGTACCACCACGGTACCGCACTTGGGCAACATTGCCTTGTGGACGAAGCAGCGAATCGAGTGGGACGCGGAGAAGGAACGGATCACGAATGTACCGGAAGCGAACAAGCATCTCCAGCGAGAATATCGAAAACCGTGGGTACTTCCAAGTTGAGTGTGTATCAGCAAGGTTCCGGGGATCGGCCGCAAGTTCCTGTTTTC
>CAYXFI010000075.1:0-12898 GCA_964464205.1 uncultured Cytophagia bacterium | reverse complement strand
CTACAGGTCGCGGCGCTACTGGTGACGTGGGCCGTGGGGTCGGGGCATGGCGCTCGTCAAACTATCGACGCGCCCCTGGCGGCCAGCACTCTGTATTCCTTGCTCGAGACTGACAGGCTACACATGCCCCTCGCGTGGTCTCACCTCACTTCCTTCGACGTGGAGGTGGACGAATCGGTTCTGCGCAGAGGTTCGGTGGCCTACCTGTGGCTGGAGAAGGAGAATTCGCGCTGGCAGCCCGTCCGTCTGCGCCGTACTCGCCCCGGAGAAGGACAACCCTTCGTCGTGGCGCGGGTGAAGCGCTTCGAACCGCTGCAACGGTACACCGTGCAGTACGAACGAGCCGGCCAAATTGTGGAAGGCACGTACATGGGCAGAGTCCGGGGCAACCCGGCGGCAGGGAGCGAGGTACTAGTGACGGTGGAAGACGGCCGGGTGGTGTTCATCACGGAGAAGAAGACTTTCACCAACAAAGTCTACGGGCGCGTTCTCTCCGTTCGCAGGAGCCCGGCCGGGAAGTACGCCTACGAGTTGAAGCTTTCCTTCCCCGCGGGAAATCGCGAAGTGACGGGTACCTACACGTGGAACTTCTACGACCGGAAATCCCTTCCCGAGCCGGGACAGGTGGTCAACCTCTCCTGGGTTCGCGAAGGCGGCAGGTACAAAATCACGTACGTCAACCTGAACCCCTACTGGCCCGGTCGAGTCGCCGCAGTGGAAGAGGGCTGGCGTGTGGACCTCGATTTGGGCCTTCGGGATCTGACGCTCGAACCGGGAACGATAGCTTCCTTGAGGGAGATCGCCGACACTCAGGGGCGACTCTCGCTCGCCTTGCGCGCGGAGCTCACCCCGGGAGGTCAGATGCGTCCGCTATCGCTGTTGGCGGGAGAGCGGGAAATACGCCTGACAGAATGAACTGGAACGCCGAAATACCCCCCGCGCAAACCACCACCGAGAAAGGGTCGCGGTCCAAGGTGGACGCTTCGTTCCCGGCAATGGGAACGCACTTCGAACTCGTTCTCTACCATGAGCGCGAGGAACTACTCCGCGCCCTGCTCAATGAGATCCAGGAAGAGGTCGAGCGGCTGGAAGCGAAGCTCAGCCGCTACCTGCCCACTTCGGAGGTGTCCCGGATCAACCGGCTGGCGGGCAAAGAGCCCGTACTGATTGACTTCGAGATGCTCGAAATCCTCAGCTTGGCGCTCGACTTCCACCGCCGCAGCGAGGGAGCGTTCGACATCACGGTGGCACCCCTCATGCGGGAGTGGGGATTCTACGCACGTTCGGGGCGTCTGCTGTCTCCCGACAGGCTGAGGGAGCTCCTGGAACGTGTGGGCAGTGACAAGATCGTGCTCGACGAGGCGCATCGAACGGTCAGGTTTTTGCATCCTGAGCTTGAGATCGATCTGGGAGCCATCGGCAAGGGTTACGCGCTCCGCCAGGTGCTGGAGCTCGTACGCCAGGCCGGCGTCATCTGTGGGCTGCTCTCATTCGGCGGAAGCAGCATCTACGCGCTCGGGGACCGCCCCGGTGGGCACGGCTGGACCTTCGGGTTCCGCTACGACAACAATCCGGATTCTCCGCCGGGCGAGGTAACGTTGCGGGACCAGGCTTTTTCCATGTCGGCTTCCACCGTGCGAAACTTCCGCTGGGGCGGAAAGACGTACGGACACGTGTTAGATCCTTCTTCGGGCAACCCCGTCGAGCACGTTCAGGCAGTAGCGGTGGTGCATACGGACCCGGCAATCGCCGAAGCCCTCTCCACAGCACTCATGGTGCTCGGTCCAGACAGGGCCGACGAGATCCTCCAGCAAGAACGAGCGCGAGCTATCTTTGCGATACGAACGCCCGAGGGCGTGGCCCTTCGGGAAATCAACTTTTTGGAGGTGTAGTGGATATGGCCAGGGAAGCGTATTCGCGCCGAGATTTCCTCAAACGAGCAGGGCTGGCTGCGGCGGGTGCCGCAGCGGTGCTGAATGCCACGGAAAAATCCCGTGCCAAGCCTTCTGCGAACGACACAGTGACGATCGGCATCATCGGCACCGGGAGTCGCGGTTGCCATCTCCTGCAGATCATCAACACCATCCCTGGGCTGGAGGTGGCGGCCGTCTGCGATATCTACGAACCGCACCTGCAGCGGGGTCTCAAACTGGCGGGCGGCAAGGTGCCTGCCTACAAAGACTACCAGAAGCTCCTCGGACAGAAAGATCTCGACGCCGTCCTCATCGCCACCCCGTTGAACTGGCACGCCCGCATGAGCATCGACGCGCTCCAGGCGGGAAAGGACGTCTTCTGCGAAAAGACGATGACCTACAGCGTCGAAGAGGCGCGGGAAGTGGTCGGCTGGGTCCGGCGCACCGGTCGGGTGTTCCAGGTGGGCCACCAGCGCAGGTACAGCCCCGTGTACCACCGGGCAATGCAACTGATCCAGGAAGGGGCCATCGGCGAGGTGGTGTTCATCCGAGCCCAGTGGCACCGGAACGGCGATTGGCGCCGAACAGTGCCTGACCCGTCTCTGGAAAAGCACCTCAATTGGCGGCTCTACCGGGAGTCCTCGGGCGGACTGATGACCGAACTCGGTAGCCACCAGATCGACGTGGCCAACTGGGCCCTGGGCGACATTCACCCGGTGAGCTGCGTGGGCATCGGCGGTATCGATTATTGGAAAGACGGTCGCGAAGTGTACGACAACGTGAGCGTCGTTTACAAGTACCCGAACGGCGTGAAGATGGTCTACACCAGCATCACGCGGAACAAATTCTACGGCGCGTCGGAGCAGATCATGGGGAGTGAGGGCACCATCGAGCTCACAACCCGGCGGGCCAAGCTGTTCCGGGAAAACCCGGCGAGACGTTCCGAGTTCAAAGAGTTCGTGTGGAGTCTCGAGCGGGAACTGTTCCAGACGGTGGCCATCGGGGCAGCGTCCTTCCTGCCCGAGGATCCGAACAAAGACCCCGGCACGTGGATCGAGCCAGAAATGCCCCACTCTGAAGAGTATTTGCAACTGGAGAGCTTCGCCGAGTGCGTACGTACCCGCAGCCGACCCTTCGCCGACGTGATTGTCGGGTACAACTCGGGCGTGGCCGCCTTGATCGGCAATCAAGCCATGGACAAAGGGGAAATCGTCCTCTGGCCCGATCACGAGGAAATCGCCTGATTGCGAGCGCAGGGTTTCCACCCCATCTGTAATGAGCAAGCCGCCGAACCGCCTCCGGCTGGGTCCGATAGTCCCAACCTCACCGGGAGGAAAAAATGAAGCGACAGGAGCTTTCGAGAAGGGAGTTCATGGCTTCCGCTTTGGCGGCCACGGGATCCGTGGCTCTGTCCCGAACACCACTGAACGCCGCTGGGGCTTCCGCACAAACTGGCCACACGATCGGACCTTTCATGAAAATCGGGTGTTGCGCCTACTCCTACCGGAAATACCTGACGAAGGGCCGGATGAAGCTGCAGGACTTCCTGGACGAAGCCGCAAGAATGAACCTCGACGGAGTGCAGCTCACCACGTACTACTACGAGTCGACGGAGCCATCCTATCTGCGCGAGTTGAAATTCAGGGCTTACAGACTCGGTCTGGATATGCCCAGCATTGCCACCCGCACCAATTTCTGCCAGAAGGACCTGGAGAAACGGATCGAGCAGGCCAGCGAGCTTCGTAAGTGGATCGACGCAGCGGTGGAGCTCGGGGCCAATGCCATCCGAGTGTTCGGCGGGAAAATCCCGAAAGGCGCCACGAAGGAACAGGCCGTGGAATGGACGGTGGACGGCCTGAAGCGCGCGCTGGAATACGCCGAGAAGCGTGGCGTGATCCTGGCACTCGAAAATCACTGGGGAGTAACGGAGACCGCCGACCTCGTCCTCCAAATCCGAAGCAAGATTGATTCGCCCAATTTCGGGCTGTTGCTCGACACGGCAAATTTCCGCACGAATCCCTACGGGCAGATCAAACAGCTCGCGCCCTATGCCGTCACGACGCACGTCAAAACCGAAATGTTCACGCCGGATGGCGGCAAGGTGCCGGCCGACGTGGAGAAGATCGTGAGGGCGCTGGCGGAGGCGAACTACCGCGGTTACCTCCACGTGGAATACGAAGCCAAGGAGGAACCGCGCGAAGCGATTCCGAAATTCGTCGAGACACTGCGCTCCGCGGTGGCCAGAGTGATCGGGAGCTGAGATGTCGGGCAGCAGATCGGCCTTTTCCCGCCGTAGGTTTCTGGGGACGCTTCTCGCTCTGGCAGGATCCGTCGGCGCGGGTGCGACTCAGCTTCTCGGAGCTCCGAGGGAGCGGTTCCGGCTTGGAATCATCACGGACGAGGTGAGTCGAGATCCGGAGCGTGCGATTGCCTTCGTCAAAGATCTGAAACTGAACTGGGTGGAGCTCCGGAATGTGTGGGGGAAACACGTCATCTTCCTGGATCGCTACGAGCGAAAGGAACTCAGGGATTTGCTGGCCCGCTACGGCGTGCTAGTGTCGAATATCGCCGCTCCCACCTACAAGACAACCTTCCCCGGTACCAGCCCCGTGAAAAAAGAAAAGGGCGTGGAACTCCGCCCCAAGCTAGATCACGAAGAGGTCCTGTGGAGGGCTATCGAGACGGCGAAGTACTTCAACGTGCCCCGTTTCCGGGTTTTCACCTTTTGGCGTGTGGCGGAGGAAGAACGTGTACGGCTGCTCCCGGAAATCCAGCAGGTACTCCACCGAGCCGTCAAGATCGCCGAGCGCAACGGCCTCTCAATCGTGGTGGAGAATGAGCACACCACGAACGTGGCGAGCGGCGCCGAGATGGCCGAGTTCATCCGCCGGTTTGATTCGCCGTACATCGGCGTGCTGTGGGATCCCGGCAACGCCGTCGTCGCAGGGGACGAGAGCTTCAGGGAAGGGTACACGAAGATTCCGAGAGGCAGAATCTACCATCTACACCTCAAGGACGTAGTCCGCGATCAGGCCACAGGGAGATACCGCTGGGTCCAGGTGGGGAGTGGACAGGTGGACTTCGTGGGGCAGTTTCGGGCCCTTTACAACGACCGATTCCGGGGGACGCTGTCGCTCGAAACCCATTTCCATGAGCCCAGCCGAGAACTGGCGAGCCTTGAATCCATGAAAGGCGTGTTCCGGTGCATCGCCCAGGCGTGAGGCTTTACCTGGCACGGGTCTTCCCCAGCAGGTTGATCCCCAAAGCATGAACGCGAGGGCCTCCCGCTCACGTCATCCGCCACTCCTACCCGCAAGCGCCCCCTGGAAAGTTCCCCGCCGACAAATGTCACGCGATGAAGTCTCGTCCTTGACCGCCGAAAAACAAAAGGGGACTCCAATGCTGGAGTCCCCTTTTCCTACTCAGGTACGGGCTGGTATTAGCGCATCAGCACCATCTTCTTGGTGGCGCTGTACTGGCCAGCCTTGATGGTGTAGAAGTACACGCCGGAAGCCATGTTGCTGGCATCCCAGGTGGCCTGGTACACGCCGGGCTGCATGCGCTTGTTCACCAGCGTAGCCACTTTCTGCCCGGAGGCGTTGTACACCTCGAGCAGCACGTGAGCGGCCTTCGGCAGCGAGAAGCTGATGGTCGTCGTCGGGTTGAACGGGTTCGGATAGTTCTGATCGAGCGCGAACTCGGTCGGAACCACGCTACCCGACTGCGCCACCGCCGAGACCAACAGGCTCACCTCCGCCGACTTGTCGCCCTCGTTGCCCGCAAAGTCGGTGGCGGAGATAGCGTAGTAGTACACCTTGCCGGTATCCACCGTAGTATCCACGAACTCATGCTCCGCCACGCGAGCAATGGGCTCGCCGAAGCTCTCGCCCTCGGCCCGGCGGTAGATGTTGTAGTACTGCACGTCCTCGGGACCGCCCACTTCATCCGGGCTGGGCTCCCAGCTCAACGCCACCGTGAAGTCCGTCTGGGTGGCCGTGACCGTGAGCGGCGGGCTGGGCGCCAGGTTGTCTTCGGACACGCCCTCGACGATGTTGGAGTTCACCCACACGTTCGGGTCGTTGGTGTGGGCCGACACCATGAATGCCGCTGGCACACCATCCCAGAGCGTCGGGGCGACGTACGCATACGCGGGCTCGTGATGCTTGGGAACGGTGGCAACGAATTCCCAAATCACGCCGTCCACCTCATACACGTCGCCCGGGCTGCCTGGATTCGCCAGCATCTCCTCGATGCTCGCCACACTCTTGGCGCTCTTGGGCGTAGCTTCGCCGGTGGAGTTGCGCCAGATGTTGTAGTGGGTGACGAAGCGCTGCTCGTACTCGCCAAACAGATTGCGAGTCCACAGCCACTGGATCTCGCTGAACGAGGAGCGCCAGAATAGCGCCACCTGCTTACCGTTGTCATCCGGCACATCCACCACGTCCTCGAGGATTGGGTGCCCAACGCCCGAATAGACCACGATGTCGTCAATGTCGCACCCAACGAAGTAGGAGTTCTCCGACCAGACGTGGAACCTGATCAGCAACTCCTCACCGCCCATCCGCAGGGCCGGCGTCAGATCCACACCCAGATGAGCGAGGTAGCTCAGCGGGGTACGTGGATCATCTGGCCCGTAGTACATGTGAGGCAAGCGCGAAGGCAGGTCATCGATGGTCGAATCGTGGTCTTCGAAGTGGTAGGCGCGGTGCCAGGTCCCACCACCATCGATGGACCAGTCGACGTCGAAGTCGCTCCACTGCTCGCCAAACGGAGCACCAACAGCCGGGTGCCCGGGGCGGAAGTAGACGTAGTACTGCATGTAGAGGGTGGCCTCTCTCTCGAGGTGCGAGATGTCGATGGGCGGCGTGATCAGGTACTCGTCCAGGACCTCGGAGCTGTCGTATGGAGCGACGGCGTCCGAGCCGACGTCCACCGTGCCCCAGGCCCAGGACAGTAGCGCCGAACCATCTCCAAAGATGAAAGGCACATACGCCCAGGTGTTGTTGTTCAGGCCGGTGCTGTCGCAGCCGCCGTCATTGACCACCGTGAAGCCGAAGTCCTCCAATGAGGTCTGACCTGCCCGGGGCTCGAAATCGCAGCGGTACACGACCTCCTGGAACGGAGGACCGAACACCTCGATGGTGACCGCAAACACGTTGTTCGTGATGTCGCCATCTACAGGGGCACTTACCTTGCCCTTGAAGAGGTAGAGTCCGGGTTCCTCAGGCACCCACGCCCGAGCCGGATTGCCCGGCATGCTGATAACTGAATCGCGCGCGAAGTCGGTCACCCTCACTGAGGAGAACAGAGCCGCAAACACCTTGGTTGTGTCCTCGCCCTCAATCCGGAAGATATCACCCGTCCAGAGGAGCGTTCCCGTGATGCTGTTCAGGCCCACGTTGGCCACGATCACTTCGGGGATTACCTCTTTGCCAATCGCGGCCATTTCCAGGCCCTTCACGCCGATCGCCGCGATGTCGTACGGTAGAGTGCCAACGCCGTACAGAGTCACATCATCCACGTAGACACCGCGCTCGGTCGTAGCCGTGCCCGCAGAGATCCACTGGAAGGCAACGCGGATGCTGTCGCCCGGCATGATCCGCTGCCCAAAACCGGGCACGTCCATTGCGGCCACTTCCATCCAGTTCGGACTCGGATTGGAAGTACCAGACCAGTCGGTGACGTCGAAGTTGCCGCCGGGCACGAAACCGCCGACCAGCATGTCGCTGGTTCCAGCTTCGCCACCGTCGTCGTAGTAGTAGTCGGTGGTCCCGTCGCTGACCTTGATCTCGTCGATCGACCAGAAGCCCTCGGCTACACCGTAGTCACCCTTGCTGGTGAAGCGGATCTGGATGACCTGGCCCGCCCACGGCGACAGATCCAGGTTCACATCCGTCCAGTCGGGCTGGGGGTTGCTGCCGTCGTAGCTGGCGAGGTTGGTGTAGCTCTGGAACCCATCCGTGGACACGTCCACGGCGTAGTAGTCGAACTCGGGCTCGGAATCATACCTGTGCATGAAGCTCAACGTCACCGCGCCCGTAGCTCCAGTGAGATCAATGGGAGGAGTCATGATCCACTGACGCCAGTGCGGGATGTCCACGGGCTCCATGTACCAGGAGCTGTTCCCCGCGCCCGGATTGTCCGACGTAAAGTGCCACCAGGTCTCAGCCGGACCCACCAGGTGCCCAATGTTGTAGATCCCGCCGGGCAAATCCACGTCGATGTAGTACCCAAGCTGCAGACCTTTCAAAGGACTAGTGACTCCCTCCACCTCGACGGTCGTTGGCAGGTAGATTACCGGCGAGATCACAAAATCCAGTTCCTCGTTGAGGGTGGGCTGGGCGTGCCAGCTGTGGGTCGGGCTATTCGAGTTGTCCTCCACCAGTTCCCAAGCCGTCGAATCCTGGAATTCACGGCCGCCACCCGGAGTGTCGATCAAGTTCCAGCTAGCGTCGGTGATCCAGTTGGCCTGGGTCCCCTCGAAGTCGTCCGACCAGATAACAGGGGCTTGGGTCGTCTTGACTCCGAGGTGGATCTGGCTCTTCGGAAGCCCGCTCTTCTTGACTTTCGAGAGCTGGTCAGCACCGTCACCCGTCTTAGTGCCAGCAACAGCCCAGGAGGCAGCCAGAAACAACACTCCCGTGGCAATCGCTACGAACTTACTTTTCATCTCTGCATCTCCCGTCTTGGTTAGCAAACTTCACCGAGGGATAAGTTGGGTAGGTCTACCTGCGGCGAGCGCTCTTCTCACCTCCTTTCGGCGCTGGTTCAGCTGCCTCTCACCGTGTGAGAATGAGAACCCCCCAGGGCTGCACCAAAGAATACCCGATGCAGTGACCACTTTGTTGATAACCTAGGCTCTCACCTCCTTTCCGAATGGTAGTCGCCTCGGTTACTCTCATTGGCGCGCTCAACCTAGCGTACTATTATAAACAATTTGGCCTGGGATGTCAAGACCGAAATCGGACCACAAACATCTTGTTGAAACGTTCATCTTGCCCCACGTCGCCAGAATTCCTGCACTGCGGCTAACATTCGCACCAGTCCCGACCCGCACAGGATCCCGAGCAAGCCACCGCCCCGAGGGTCTAGCCCGCTCCGATCAGCGCAGCAGGCAAATCTTGCGCGTAGCCGAGTAGGTTTTGCCTCGCAGAACCACGACATACACGCCGCTCGGCACCTCTCGCCCGCGCTCATCCCGACCATCCCATGCCAGTCGGTACGATCCCGCTGGCAGCACCCGTCCCGCCAGACGGCGCACAGGTCGCCCCTTGAGGTCGACAACATCGATGTGAACCGCCTGCCGGTCGGCCAGTCGAAACTCGATCGTCACCGTCGAGTTGAACGGATTCGGATAGGGTGGAAACAGCTCTGCACAAAGTGGGACCCGCGATGTTCGCTCCGCGATTGCGGATGGCAACCCACCCCGCAGAGGCATCGAGACGCTCAGGGGGGCACCCAGACTGCCGACCAGCGTGTCCGAGAAATCGGTGAAAAACGGAACCGCGTAGCATACGCCCTCTTCCGCTACGAAGTCGAGAGGGGTCAGACGCACTCCCAGACGGTGTCCTGCGGCGAAAACGTGAGCGTAGGCCTGGGCCGAGAATTCGAGGAGCGTGTCGCGCGCTCCGCTTCGCAGTGCCACATTACCCCGCTGCAGAAAGTGCCAGTTCCCTTCTGCGTCGACGTCGTAGAATTGCACGTGCAGTTGCATCTTGGGCCCGCTCCAGAGCACCCGGAAGGAACAGCTCGGAGAACCCGCCCACTCCACGTTCCGGACGAAGGGTGGCGTCACGAAAGAAAGCTGATCGTAGCCGAACTTGGCCACCGTTGTGGCGCCGAACCCGTCGTCGAAAGCCTGCCGCGGGGAATAGCCCGGATCTAGCAGGCGCTGGCGTAAGACGAGCCGAACTTCGCCGCTCGGGGGAACCTCGCTCAAGCGTCCGTCGGCCGTGAGGTAGAACGTCACGGGGACAGCATCTTCGGGTGGCCAGGTCTGGACCGTCCGCGACTCCCAGGTTTCGTCGACGTGGTAGATCACTCGTTGTTGAACCGTATCCGGGCGCACGGAACCCTTGAGGTACCGGTCCAGCCAGTCGAAAACCAGCTGCAGCAGCGTCAGAGTCACCGTGTCCACTTCCTCCGCACCGTGGTAGCCGGTGCCGAGGTGCAGCCACTTGGGCCCAGGCAGGAGTTCGAATTGCCGGATGCCCTCGTTCACGGCAAAGAGACAATCCCTGTAGGCCAGCGAAAGGAAGACGGGCATCTTGACCCCGGTCACGAGTTCGTCGGGATCCGGCAGCACGGCCTTCAGACTGTCGAATTGGTCATCCAGTATCCAGTCCACCACTCTCTGCCACATCGGACCGTACCGCACTCGCGAGCTCGTGATCACCTCCAGAACGGCCGTCTCAACGCAACCGTTGGAGGTCAAGTCTCCAATGTATCCGGCAATCGGCACCACTGTCCGCACGCCGAGGTTGTAGAGGGCCGACCACCAGGCGTGCTGTCCTCCCTGGGACCCACCCACTACGGCGATGCGGGCGCCATTGACGTCCGGCCGGTCGGACAACCACCGGATGATCGCCTTCATGTCCTCCCGTTCGCGTTCTCCGGAGAAGGTCCTCAGTCCCCCCGAGTTGCCCTGCCCGCGAACCGAGTAGGCGAATGCAGCGTAGCCGCGAATCACCAGGAAACGGGCGGCGTCGAACACGTGCTCTTTCTTTCCGCCCAGCCCGTGCACCAGTATCACGCAAGGGAAGCCGGAATCCGGAGCCGCCGAACCCGGGCGGAAGAAGGTGGCGTCCAACACGACGCCGTCATCCATCGTGAGGGAAACGTCTTCTTGCTGGATCTGAGCAGCAAGCAGCGCGGGAAACACCAGCGCGACTAGCAGATGAATGGAGCGAGAAAGTCGCATGGGGAACCTCCGTCGTGTCTGGGGCGGAAAGCGAAGCGGTGGGAATCGCGTCGGGGGTATTCTGCCTCCCCGCCTTGTGAGCTCCGATGCCGCGAGGTGGCGCAGCACCCGCCCGAAAAGTAACCAACGTCCACGGCAAAAGCAATTGCCAGGGAATCCTGCGGGACATCCTCGCTTTTCACGAGGCGGGTCCTCCGTGGAGTGCGAAGTCCCTGACTTCGCCATCTTAAGGCGACAACCGGGGTCGTCGCACTCCACGTTCGATTTGCAATGGTCCGGGGTCGTAGATACGACGACAGGAGTCGTCGCACTCCGCGGAACGAAAGCTCTTCGCTCGTCCTGGGTTGCGAAGTCCCCCATTTTGCCACCCCAAAGCGACGTCTGGAGTCGACGCCTCAGCCCGGAGTCCGAAGTCTCCAACTTCGCAGAGCGACGACGGCAGTGCTCGCAATCCGAGTTTGCGGGCGACGACTGGGGTCGTCGCACTCCGAGCTTAGACGGTAGCGCTCGCAGTCCAAGTCTGTGGGCGACGGCTGGAGTCGTCGCACTTCCTCGAGAAGATTCCTTTGTTTTTTGATCGGGAATTCGCTAACGTTGGCCGTTGTGAGGCTCGGGGTTCTCCCGCGGATTTCAACCGGCAAACCTCCCGCAAAAAGGCAGAAACGTGAAGATCAACCGCACCGCTCTCGCGACCGGCACGCTGGTGGCGATGCTCATTGCTTGCGCATCCCCCTTACGCAAGGCTCAGAACCTGGTGCGGAACGGCGATCCCGACTCCGCGCGGAAGCTTCTGCTCGAGGCCATCCGACACGACTCCACCAACGTGAAAACCCTGCTGGCGCTCGCCACACTGGACGACTCCACCGGGAACACCCGCGAAGCCGCCTGGGCCTACCGGCGCGTACTGCGATTGTCGCCCGGACACAGCGTGGCCCGGGAGCGGTTGGCGCGGGCATACCTACGCCTCGCCGAGGATCTGCTGCGGAATGGGTCCCGTCCCCCTGCGCGTGACACGATTCGTCTCGCCTTGAAGGTCGACAGCACCTGCGCGCCCTGCTGGGAGCGCCTTGGGGACAGCTACGTCGCGATTGACTACGCCGCAATCGCGCTCGAGCACTTCACACGCGCCTCCCTTCACGAGCGGACCGACGCCCTGACTGCGAAAATCGACAGCGTCCGGACGAGGATTGCCCGATCCGCCGAGCTCACGCGCGAGGGGTTCGCGTTGTACCGGAAAAAGCGCTGGAGAACCGCGGAGAATCGCTTCGAGCGGGCCCTGAAACTCAACGCCGAGAACGACAGTGCTCGATACGGCCTGCACATGGCAAAAGGCAGACAGTTGTACAAACGCGGAAGAATCAAGGACTTGTGGCAGGCGATCCCCGAATTTGGTCACGCCGCGGAAATCCGACCCGACGCTGCCGAACCGCACTACTGGCTGGCCCGCACCTACCAGAAAAAGGACCGGAACGAGTTCGTCAACGCCATCGACGAGTTCGAGAAAGCTGCTCAGCTCGACCCGAATTCGCCGCTCGGCAAAGAGAGCGCAGAACAGGCACGCCGTCTCCGCGCACGCAAGAAGTTGCTCGACGAGTTCTGGAGACGATAGCTAACCCCGTGAAAAGAATCTCTCCCAACCACGGAGGCAGGGAGAGCACCGAGGATATCACAGAGAACGATGAACGAGCGCGAATGCTTCCGAAGGCCCACTGCTCGCACAGAACCTCATCTCAAACATCGGACCGAAGTTACGCGAAATAGGCCAAGGACTTGGTCCTGCTTCCACTGCCCAAGAGGTCGAGCGGGGCGGTTGAGCCTTGCGAACGTTGCCAACACACTTGCTTGTTCAACACACTCTGTGACATGTCCGTATCGTCTGAGGCTCCGTGGTCTTCCGGGGTCCCGAATTTTCCACAAAATCTATAGGGCCTGGTGCTTGCGAACACAATCGGCGGACTTGTCCGGGAGCGACCGAAGCACGGGGCTCGCAAACCAAACACTGCGTTGGTCAGGTGCTTTGCGCTGCGAGGTCTCAAGGTCCCGGCAATCCGGCCGGAGGTCCGCC